>DYSM01000031.1:0-14489 GCA_020718265.1 Draconibacterium orientale
ATCGTCAGGTTTGGATTTTGTTGTAATATTATTGTAAACTTGTGTAACATAAGTTGTTCCTTTGTTCCACCAATCGCGTTTAAGAAAATACACGCCCGTGAGCAACAGCGCGAGAACGACTACGGCAGCCACAGGAATAATCCAGCCGCGCTTTTTGCGTTTTTCGCCGTCGCTTCCTTTGTCAATTTCCGCAGGCGCAACATTTTCGGGCAACGAAATTTTTGACAAACCGTAAGAATCAAGCAAAAGATTCCCGGCAGGCTCGTATAAGAAACTGATTACGTTATCTTTACCGAGTGCAAATGTACCAAGTTCGGCAAATTTGACTTTCTTGCCGGCTTTGAGTTTTGAAATGACGGTTTTAACAAACTCGTCTATTTGGGCTCGGGCATCATCTGCCGTAATGGATTCTTTATCAGCCATATATTTTTCGAGCAGTCCGCTACTTTTCCGGCTTTCCGCATCAAACGTAATCTCTTTGCTCGGCGGCGAGATGGTATTTGTCGATTTATCCACCGCTGCGGGCGAATATTTGGCTACAAAGGCACCAAAACCGGGTAAAACAACGCGGTCGTGCACAAAAAGCAAATCCTTAATATGTTGGCTAATTTCCACTTTTAATAGATTTTTTGTTAAGGGACATGTCAATACATAGATTTTGCGCAATGATTTAAACATTCACTTTCAGGGTATAAAAAGCTATTGTTTAACATCTTATATCTAAATTTTGGCAAAGCAAAGATAAATAAAAAAAATTAATGTTCAAAACACTTGACAATGAATCGCAAAAATTTTATTTGTCAGTGATATTTATTTATAAAAATTAAAATTTAACATTTAGCGAAAAATAAATTTAATTTGTTTAATATCAATATGTTATAGTCATAAAAAATGACTTTCGATTTTTAAAAATGTTTATATCTTTGCAAAAAAAATGTTAATAACTTTTTACATCTTTTTTTTAATATAACGAATTTTGGTGCAAAATTAATACAAAAAAGCAAATTATGAGTAAGATTTTAGTCTCGGGCGGCACCGGATACATAGGTTCGCATACTGTTGTAGAACTGCAAAATGCAGGTTTTGAAGTTGCAATTATCGACAGTTTGGCAAATTCTCAAATAGATGTCATTGACCATATTGAGCAAATTACAGGTAAACGTCCGGAATTTTACCAATTCGACCTCAAAGAACGCCACGATACGCGCGCGGTGCTCAAGGAATTGGACAATATAGATGCTGTCATTCATTTTGCAGCATACAAATCGGTGGGCGAATCCGTTGCGAATCCGTTCAAATATTATCGCAACAATTTGCAATCGCTGATGAACATGATTGACGGAATGAATCGTAACCACGTGAGACACATGGTTCTTTCGTCTTCGTGTACCGTGTACGGACAGCCCGATGTGTTGCCCGTTACGGAGCAAAGCCCCGTGAAACCTGCTGATTCGCCTTACGGAAGTACCAAGCAAATTTCGGAGCAAATTATACAGGACGCTATACGTTCGGGCTTGGATATGAATGCGATTGCGCTGCGCTATTTCAATCCGATTGGCGCACATGAGAGTGCCAAAATCGGCGAATTGCCTGTCGGCGAGCCGAACAATTTGGTGCCGTATATCACGCAAAGCGTTGCAGGCGTACGCGGACAACTCAAAGTGTTCGGTAACGACTATAACACGCCCGACGGCACGCCGATACGCGATTACATTCACGTTGTGGATTTAGCAAAAGCGCACGTGGTAGCAATAAAACGCTTGTTGGAAGGCAAAAACAAGGCTAATTACGAAGTTTTTAACTTAGGAACAGGAACAGGAAACTCGGTTCTTGAAGTCATAAAAACATTTGAATCCGCAACGGGACAAAATGTAAATTACGCTGTAACCGACCGCCGTGCCGGCGATATTGAAAAAGTGTGGGCTGATACAACTTTGGCAAACACGGAACTTGGCTGGAAAGCCGAAAAATCGCTTGCCGATGCCTTGCGCTCCGCTTGGAATTGGGAGAAAAATTATCGAAATATTTAATCTTAGTAGTTAGTATTGAGTCATTTGTATTTTGAAAAACTCAATCTTTTCCAAATCATAAATGCGACTTTGCAATGCAGTGAAGTCGCGTTTTTTTGATTCAATCGAAATAATTCCCCCTTTTCAAAAGAGGGTTAGGGGGATTCAAACACACTATAAAGAATTTCTGTTTATAACATAATGTAACCACATGAAAAAAAATATCCAAATCGTTCTTGTTCTGATTCTTTTTTTCGGCACAAAATCTTTTGCACAAAAAGAAGAAATGCGCGGCATTTGGGTTGCAACGACAAAAAATATTGACTATCCGGTCAGCAAATATTCAACGCCCGAAACACAGCAAAAAGAGTTTATTCAACTGCTCGATTTGTTTCAGAGCGTAGGCATCAACGCCGTTTTCGTGCAAGTGCGCCCGGCTGCCGATGCGTTTTTCGATTCGCCTTATGAGCCTTGGAGTGAATGGCTCACGGGCAAACAAGGCAAAGCTCCGAACCCGTATTGGGATCCGATGACGTTTATGATAGACGAATGCCATAAACGAGATATGGAATTTCATGCGTGGGTGAATCCGTTTCGGGCGGTTGCGAACATTGCCACGGCGGATATTGCTGAAAATCACATCTCGAGAACCAAACCCGAATGGTTTTTCACTTACGACATCCACACGTATTTCAACCCCGGAATTCCGGAAGTGCGCGAATATCTCATAAAAATTTTGGAAGATATTGTGAAACGCTACGATGTGGACGGCGTGCATTTCGACGATTATTTCTACCCCTACCCGATTCGAGATTCATCTAAAGTTATAATTCCGGTGCCTGATAATGATACGTTTAAGAAATACGGCAAAGGCTTTTCCGATGTGCGCGATTGGCGACGCGATAACATGGACAAATTCATTTCCGAATCCAACACGCGCATGAAAAATATCAATCCGACCGTGAAATTCGGTATCGGACCTTCGGGCGTGTGGCGTAACAAAGACAGCGACCCCGACGGCTCCGACACGCGCGGTTTGGCACATTACGACTGGCTTTACGCCGATGTGCTGAAATGGCTCAAGGAAGATTGGTTAGATTATGTTGCACCGCAAATTTATTGGAACATCGGGCACAAAGCCGCCGATTATGCCACGCTTGTGCAGTGGTGGGACAAACACACATTCGGCAAGCAACTCTACATCGGGCAAGGTATTTACATGGCTGCTGCGGATGCGTCTGTTTCCAATTGGCGCAACCCGAGCGAACTGCCCGACCAAATGCGTTACGCACGCAAATTCAAGAACGTGGACGGTTTTATTTTTTACAAAACAAGTGCATTGAAAAAAAATCCGCTTGGCTATAACGACAGTCTGCGAACCGATTTGTTTGCCGAAGCCGCCATGCCTCCGCGCATGGATTGGTTGCCCGAACTTGTTGCTGTGGACACGGAAGGTATTGATGTTATTGAAGTTGTAGAACTTGTCGATTTACTTGCGCCGCCGTCGCCACGTTCCGTTACTGCCGTAAAAGTCGATAAATACTATATGTTGTCGTGGAAAGCACCGCGCGTGAGCGGCAAAAAATTCGACGATGCCGCCGTGTCCTACGCTATTTACCGTTTCGAGGGTTTATTTGCAGGCAAACCAAGCAAAGCCGCTCTTGTAAAAACGACTTCCGACACACACTTTTTTATAGACAGAAACCGATTTTCATTGTTTAAAAAGAATTTCACCTTCGTAGTTACCGCAACAGACAAAGCCGGCAACGAAAGTATTGTCAGCGAATCGGTTACAATTCGATTGAAAAAATAAGATTCAGTGTTTGTAAGAAAACTTGTAAATGTTTGATTTCATGTAGATTACAGCTATTTTTTCAATTGAATGTATTATCATTCAGTAGTCATTCAGTAGTCATTCAGTAGTCATTCATCGTTTTTTTAGTTTCAATCGGATTTCAACAGAATTTCTTAAAACATTCAAGTCTAAACTTTGTATAACATAACGTGATTCAATGTGCTGTAAGTTTTTCGACCAAAAACTATTGCAAGAAAAGACCTGACATTTTTTATATCTGTCAGGTCTTTTTTTGTCCGTATAGTTTGTAATCTAAAAATTCTCGAAGTCGGAGTCGTCAAAATGCGAATTTCGGTCTTCGCTCAAATTTAAACTCACGCCTTTACCTTTTACAAAGTGCGATTCGGTTTTGTTTCCGAAATGCGATTTTCCTGTTTTGGCTGCTTTGCGCTGACGCATTGCAGTGCCCGAAACATTAAATTTAAAGAAACTCATCACATCTCGTAATTGTTCGGCTTGCGAGGCAAGTTCTTCCGAGCCTGTAGAAAGTTCTTCAGAGTTTGAGGTGTTTTGTTGCGTAATTTGTGCCAATTGACTCATGGCTGAATTGACTTGATTTGCACCGGCTTCTTGTTCTTCGCTGGCTATCAAAATCTTCTGAACCATCTCTGCATTTTGCTTGATTATCGGAATTATATCCGACAGTTGTTTGCCCGATGCTTCCGCTATTTTTACACTGTTTTTCGACAATTTATTGATTTCGACGGCTGCTTCTTGGCTTTGTTCGGCAAGTTTGCGCACTTCGGCAGCAACCACAGCGAAACCTTCGCCGTGTTCGCCGGCGCGCGCTGCTTCAATGGCGGCATTGATGGCAAGCAGGTCGGTTTTTTCGGCAATATCGCTGATAATCGTAATTTTTTCGGCAATGGTTTTCATCGCTTCAACGGTTTCCATAACGGATTGACTGCTAAGTTGAATATCGGACGCTGCTTTGCGCGATGTTACTTCGGTATTTTTCGCATTTTCCACATTTTTTCGGATATTTGAAAGCATTTCCTCTATTGAGGCTGATACTTCTTCGGTCGAAGCGGCTTGTTCGTTGGCTCCGCTTGCTATCATATTTGCCGATGAACTCATTTGCGAACTTCCGGAGGCAACATTATCTGCGGAAACATTGACTTCGTTTACTATTTCTTTCAAAACAGAAACCATAATATTGAGTGTTTCGGATAAATCATCGCGTTCGGACAGCTTTTTAACCTGCACGTCGAGATGTCCGTCTGCAATGCGTTTAATAGTTTCAACCATTGACTCCAACCAAAATTGCACACCGTTTACAGCATTTTGCATTTCGCGGTGTTCTCCTTGCAGGTCAAGTTCCACGCGTTGCGTAATGTCGCCTCGACTGATAAGTTTGAGCACGCGGTTTCCTTCTTGTATCGGTAGTAAAATGGCATCCAACATTTCATTTACGCCTGACATCAATTTTTTCCAATCGCCGTCGTATTGCGCAAATTGTGCACGGGTTTTAAGTTGTCCTTGTTTGGATGCGGCAATCAAATTTCCGAATTCGTTCATTACTTGTTTCAAATTTCCGCGCAGGGTTTCAATGGTATCGTTAATAAATGCTTTTTTGCCCGGGAATTTTTCAATAACTGCATCGAAGTTACCTTCGCCGAATTGCTCAATACATGCCATCGCTTTTCGCTTGACGGCAATGTGCCCGAACACCATAAGATTGACACCTTCAGCCATTTTACGATACGCGCCTTCAAATTTATCCATATTGATTTTTACGTCAATATCGCCTTTGTCATGTTCGGTGGACATGTGGTTCATCTCGCCGATAAGTCCGTTCAACGCATCAATACACGAATTGAGGTTGTTTTTGATTTCATTGAAGTCGCCGTTGTAATTATCGGTAATTTTTGGCGGGATATTTCCTTTCCCGATACGGTCAATATACTCGGCAGCAACTTTTAACGGATTGATAACGGCATCCAACGTATTGTTTACGCCTTGTACGATTTTTCGGTAATCGCCTTGATGCCTTGAAGCATCGGCGCGCGTGGCAAGTCTTCCGTCCATTGCAGATTTTGCTAACATTCCGGCATCTTCAATCAACAGATTTACAGAATCTATACAAAGATTAAGATTGTTTTTGATTTCGTTGAAATCGCCGCTGTATGAATCCGTAATTTTCGGAGGCATGTTTCCTTTTCCGATACGGTCTATGTATTCGGCAGCAACGTTCAGCGGGTTGATGACGGCATCCAACGTATTGTTTACGCCTTGTATCACTTTACGGAAGTCGCCGTCATGCTTAGACGCATCGGCACGTGTGGCAAGTTTACCTTCGACGGCAGCTTTTGAGAGCATATTGGCATCGGCTATGAGTAGATTTACGGCATCAATACATAAATTAAGATTGTTTTTTATTTCGTTAAAATCACCTTTGTAATTGTCGGTAATTTTCGGGGGGATATTTCCTTTTCCGATACGGTCAATATATTCGGCAGCAACATTTAACGGATTAATGACGGCATCCAACGTATCATTTACACCTTGAACAATTTTGCGGAAATCGCCGTCGTGTTTAGAGGCATCGGCGCGGCTGGCAAGTTTGCCTTCCACGGCAGCTTTTGAAAGCATGTTGGCATCTGTAACAAGCAGGTTTACAGCATCAATACACGAATTGAGGTTGTTTTTGATTTCATTGAAGTCGCCGTTGTAATTATCGGTAATTTTTGGCGGGATATTTCCTTTCCCGATACGGTCAATATACTCGGCAGCAACTTTTAACGGATTGATAACGGCATCCAACGTTTGGTTGAAACCGATAAGAATTTCGCGGAACTCCTCGTTGACATCTTCGAGATTTGCACGCGTGGCGAGTTTCCCTGCAACGGCAGCTTTGACCAAATCTTTGGTTTGTCCGATTACTGATTTTATGATACTTTGGATATTTCCTGCTATTACAAATCCGAGTGCGATTGCCAGAATCATTACAATCGAAAGCACAATAAGAATAATGTTTGTGGAAGAGTTGGCAAGTTTGGTATTGTTGTCAGCAATCAGTTTACCTTGTTCCAATTTGTTTGCAACAACTTTGTCCATTGCCGCTTTGAAGTTCTTGTTCATAGTTAGCAAATCGCCGTGCATGAACACGTCAGCGAGCGAATCATTGTTCTCTTTTGCGAGCACAACTAGATCATCGACCCCTTTGTGGTAGTCATTTCGAGCATTTTCATATTCTAAAAACAAGCGTTTTCCGCCTTCGGTGTACAGAAGTGATTCATAGTTATCGTCTGCCTCTTTTTGTAACGTTTTGAGTTCTTCAATACGTTTAGCAAATTTATCTATCTCAGATTTTTCATTTGCAATGACAACATCTCTGACATTTACACGAATGCGCTGAAAATTTTCTACCATCTCAAGCGCTGTCTCCATCGGCACCAAGCCTTTTTCGTACAACATGATACCCGCATTGTCAATGGTTTTCATGTTTGTAATTCCTAAAATCCCTACGACTAAGGCGAGCAGGGCTACTCCGATAAACCCGAGCAGCAATTTTGCTTTAATTTTGAGTTTCATAATTGATACATTTTTAATATTAATGAAATTTGTAAACTAAATTTGAAAATTTGAAAATGAATTTATTTCCGAATGACTAATGACTAATTTCTGTTTCGTGCTCGTTAGCCGTATTTTGAATAATATTAACTTCGGCTTGCGAAAATACTTTATCAATATCCAGAATCATTGTAAAACCTTTGTCGTTTTGCAACATGCCTTGAATAAATTCGGTGTTGTATTTGATTCCGAGTTCGGGAACGGGCTGCACGCGTTCTTGGTCTATGGCGATAACATCGCGCACATTGTCAACGACTGCGCCGACAACGATGCGTTTATCATTGATATTCAAATCGAAAACAATAATGACATGTTTGCTGTCTTGTGCTCGCGGGGGCAGGCTGAACTTTACTCGTGTCTCAACGGCAGGAATAATATTTCCGCGAAAATTAAAGACCCCGACAATATATTCCGGCGAGTTCGGAATAACCGTAATGTGCTGTTGTTGAAGAACTTCCAATACTTTATGAACGCTTACAGCGAACGTTTCTTTTCCGATGCGAAAGGACAAAAACGTGTTCTTGCGCTTATTATTTCGTGTTGTCATACGTGATATGTTTATGATTTTGATATACTTTGTCCTGTATTAATTTGTTCGTATCCAGAATAACAGACAAATGTCCGTCAGCTAAAATACTTACACCGGAAAAATATTGCTTATCGGCAAAAAAATCGCCCAAAGGTTTGATTACCGCTTGATGCTCGCCGATGACTTTGTCCACTATCAGCCCGACTTGTGTGTTTGAATTTTGAATTACAACCACTTTTTCTTTTTCGGGATATTCTCCTTCAATTTTGAAAATTTGGCGAAGATGAATGTATGGCAATATTTGACGATTGATTTCGATTTGCTCGTTTACGGTTTCATTTAACTCGTTGTGATTCAGTTGTGCACAATGACTGATAACATTTAGCGGGACTGAAAAAAAGCGTTCACCGGACTGTACGAGCATGGTATCAATAATAGACAACGTAAGGGGAAGTTTGATAATTATTGATGTACCGACACCTTCTGTAGATTGAACCGTAATTTCGCCGCGCAATAAATCTATGTTTTTCTTGACTATGTCCATGCCCACACCGCGCCCCGATACTTCCGACAGGTTTTGAGCAGTGGAAAAACCGGGCATAAATATAAGTTCAAATATTTCTTTTTCTGAGAGTTGAGTTTCGGGTGTGATGATATTTTTCGCAACAGCTTTCCTGTAAACTTTTTGTTTGTCGATGCCCGAACCATCGTCTATTATTTCGATAAAAACATGAGAAGCAGAGTAATACGCCTTCATGCAAATAGTGCCTTTGCGCGGTTTTCCTTTTTTTTCGCGTTCATCGGCAGATTCAATTCCGTGGTCTATGGAATTGCGAATCAGATGCGTGAGCGGTGTTTCGAGGCTGTCGATGATGCCTTTGTCGAGTTCGGTTTCCATACCTTCGGCTGTAAGTTCAATTTCTTTTCCAAGCTTACCCGAAATATCATGAACTAATCTAAGAAGGGTTACGTACAGCGATTTTACAGGTATCAATCTGATATTCAGGATATTTTTTCGGAAACGCCCGGTGATTTTATCAATTGTTTCAACAACTTTGTTTATTTTTTTGTATTTTTCGCGGTCGGCAATCAATTTTAATTCAGCTTTTGCCGTAACAAGTTCGCTGAGCAAGTTCATTTGTTCGTCAATTTTTTCGGAGGCAACTTTTAGATAGACATTTTTATGTTTTGATAAAAATCGGTCAGAATCATTCGTGGTTTTGGAGGTGTTAACATGTTCAAGATATAAGTTTTTCAGGAAATTATAATCCCACGGTGTGTTTGTTGCAATACATGTTTTAATATAGCTTGATACTGAATCTGTTTTGAGAATATTGGCTGATGCAACAGTTTGAATGGTGCAAATATCGTCAATGAACATAAAATTGTCCTCAATATCGGAGTAAGGCGCATCAGATATTAAGATAATTTCCCAATAAGTTGTTTCATTCCGAATAATGCTTCCGGATATGACAGTGCCACATTCGTTGAGTGCTTTGATTATTGTATCGGTTTTAATGCCTCTGATTTCAAAATCAGCATCTTGCACAAAAGTTATGAGGTATGTTTTAAGAACATTATTCTGAAGAACAGGTTGCTCGGCAAGCGGAGGAGTACTTAAAAAAGTTTGTATTTCAATTTCAAGAATTTTTGTTCGGCTGTCGAGTTCGTTGCTTGCGTCGTCTGTCTGTAAAACATTGGTAACATGGTCTATTACCTCAAAAGTAATATCAACGATTTCTTTTCGAAAAATCAATACATTTGAGCGTAAGGCATCGTACACCGATTCGATAAGATGCATCAAATGCTCAATGTTTTTGAACCCATACATGCCTGCAGCACCTTTAAGCGTATGTAAACCTCGGAAAACAACTTGGACTGTTTCCGACTCTCCGATAGCTTCGTCGGTATTCAGCAACGCTTCTTCAATGTCTTGGAGCACATCAAGTCCGTCTGCAATGAATTTTTCCTTAAACTCTATCATGTGTTCAGAATATTTTTTACAATTTTCAGAAACTTTTCTATATCCATCGGTTTGGTCATCCAACCGTAAGCCCCGGCATCTCGAGCTTCTTGTCGCACCTTGTCGCCTTTTTCGGAGCTGAGAATGATAACGGGCAAATTTTGGTATCCGCCGAAAGATTTTACACTACGAACAAGTTGCGCGCCTGTCATTCCGGGCATGTTGAAATCGGAAACCATGAGGTCGATGGTTCTGCCGTCGCAATATTTGAGGGCTTCGGCTCCGCTATTTGCCTCCAAGACGTCGTAACCGCTCCGCCGCAAAACGCCGGAAAAAACGATTGTATTGGTTTTAAAGTCATCGACAACAAGTATTGTTTTCATATTCTGGACATTTTTTTTAAAGTTTCTTTGTCTGGAAAATAACAGAGTCCGCGTGTTACGGTTTGCATTGCGGCGGAAAGCTCATCGAATAAGCGAGGTTTGGCTATTACACCTCGAAATCCTGAATCTTTTAGTTCTTGTAAATACGCTTTCTCGGAGTGCATGGTAACCGCAATAAATTGTAAACCCTGATTATTTTTTAAAGCAACTCGTGCAATTTCTATACCATTTTTTCCGGGCATAAACAAATCCAAGAAGATTAAATTCGCGTCTGCAATTTGGGGCAGCAACAAGAACGCTTCGCCTGTATCTGCTTCGCCGATGACATTGCAATGGTATTCTTCTTCAAGCAATTTCTTGAAAGCCTTGCGAAACGAAATGTTATCATCTACAATTATTAGTTTCATGCCTTATAAATATTTCAGAATGTTGAAATGATTTGTAAGGCAAAATTAAGCGGTCTGTATCATAAGAACTATGCGTTAAAAGTTTGTTTTTGTAACAACAAAACAGTATTATGCGTAGTCCTTTAGGAGTGAATATAAGTTAGGATAAGCCGATGTTTCACTTAAACTGTAATTATTTGATGTTTAATAGCATACATCACCAAACTTGCGGTGTTATTGCAACCTGTTTTGGATAGTAAATTGCGGCGATGCCCTTTCACAGTTGTCGGGCTGATAAACAATTGCTCGCCGATATCGTCGTTCGTTTTTCCTGCACAAATGAGTGCCAGTACTTCTCGCTCGCGTGGTGTCAGCTCTGCCGGCGGCGTATCGAAATTTTGCATTTCTTTCGGTCGTTTGCCGAGATTCATAATAATTCGGCGCAGCAATTCGTTTGAAAAATAATTTTCGCCCGATGCAATTTTTGTTATTGCTTCCTCAAGTTCGTGCATGCCCGACGATTTCAGCACAAAACCTTTTACGCCGGCATCAATCATTTTGTAATAATACTCTTCATCGCCGAACATTGACAAAGCTAAGATTTTTAAATCCGGATATTTTGCAACAGCCTCTATACACGCATCTACGCCGTTCATCACGGGCATCGAAATGTCCAAAAGCACAAGGTCTGGCATCTGCACGGCGAGCAAATCGAGCAATTCTCGTCCGTTGGAAGCCTCGCCGGTAACACGTCCCAAACCTTCGTTGTTGATGAGCATTTTCAGCGCATCGCGAAACATAATGTGGTCATCGGCAATAATAATCTTAAATTCTTGCATAGAATCCTATTTATACAAATATGCTTTACAATTTATGTGCCTTTTTATACAACAGTGCTACTAAATGTCTATTTTTTGAAATGTTTTTTTGAAATAAAAAAATCACAACACGATTTGATTCATGTTGTGATTTTGATGCAAATGTAAAATTTTGTTTACAATATAAAAAAGATTTATTGTGCAAAAAGTAATATTTGAGCGTGTGACTTGAAAGTTACATCGAAATAAAAGTTTGCATAATCATAAGCGACTTTGTCAAAAATTGGATTAATACTAACGGGAATTTTCGCGCTTTATCATACGACGATAACAGAAGTGACAGTAATCAAAAATCACCAAAAGTGAGATTTGAAAAAGACCAAAATATCAAAGATAGTTTTGTGTCAGAATCAAATCTCAAATATTGGAAAAAATTACAAAAAGACAGAATTAAACACGCTGACAATGAAAATGTTAAGATTTTCCTACATGCCGTAACCGGTCGTACCGCCGACATTTATAAAGAATGGTACGAAACTTACTACAACAAGCCTATCAGCCTAAATTCTAACATCTAAACTCTAACGTCTCCTATCAATACCCCAAATTCACATTCAGCAGCGTTTCTACTTCTTCAAAGGAAAGATTTTTGCGCCGAGCGTAGTCTTCAATTTGGTCTTTGCCGAGTTTTCCGACATTGAAATAATCCGCCTCCGGATACGCAAAATACAAACCGCTCACGCTTGCCGCCGGGTGCATGGCGTAGCTTTCCGTGAGTATCATGCCGATGGATTCTGCGTTTAAAATGTCAAACAATTTGCGTTTTTCCGAATGTTCAGGGCACGCAGGGTAGCCGATTGCCGGACGGATGCCGGTGTATTTTTCGTGGTGCATGTCGTTCAATTCCAGCGATTCATCTTTGGCATACGCCCAAAATTCGCGGCGCACACGCTCGTGCATACGCTCGGCGAAGGCTTCGGCAAGGCGGTCGGCGAGGGTTTTGAGCATAATGGCGGAATAATCGTCGTTGTCGGCGTAAAATTCTTCCAATTTTTGTTCAATTCCAAGTCCGGCAGTTACGGCAAACATGCCCAAATAATCGGTTTTTCCCGACGATTTCGGCGCAACGTAATCCGCTAAACTCGGATGTAGGTTTTGCGGATTTTCTTCTTGTTTACGCAAAAACTCAAAACACGTAAATTCCTTATTTTCAAAATATAAGCTGACGGTTTCATTTTCGGAATTTGCGGAGTAAAATGCAATGACGGCTTTTGCCTGCAACCAATTTTCCGTAGATATTTTTTCCAACATTTCATTCGCTTCGGCAAAAAGTTTTTTAGCTTCGGTGCCTTTTTCCGGATGTTCCAAAATTGCCGGAAATTTGCCGGTCAGTTGCCACGCATGGAAGAAAAATGTCCAATCTATGTAAGGAATGAGTTCCGAAATCGGGTAATTTTCAAAAACTTTTTTGCCTGTAAAAGTCGGTTTTACAATATGTTGAGTTTTCCAATCAATGGTGATACCTTTTGTTTGTGCCGTTTTGAACGGAATCAATGTGCGTTGATTTTTACCGGCATGTTTTTGTCTGAGTTCTTCTTGTTCAGCACGGTTTTGTGCAATATATTCGGAGTTTATATCTTTGTTAAACAGATTTTTAGAAACGTTTACACTTTTGGAAGCATCCAAGACATGCACCACTGCGCCCGAATAATACGGCGCAATTTTTACCGCCGTATGCACTTTCGATGTTGTTGCGCCACCGATGAGCAGCGGAATTTTCATGCCGCGTTTTTCCATTGCCTTGGCTACGGCGGTCATTTCTTCGAGCGAAGGCGTAATCAATCCGCTAAGCCCGACCGCATCCACATTCAGGCGTTGTGCTTCATCCAAGATTTTCTCGGTTGGCACCATGACACCTAAATCAATGATTTCAAAGTTATTGCATTGCAAAACCACACCTACGATATTTTTACCGATGTCGTGAACATCACCTTTTACGGTTGCGAGCAAAATTTTTCCGGCAGAAGATGTTTCACCGGCTTTGTTTTCCTCCTCGATAAACGGCAACAGCACCGCCACCGCTTTTTTCATCACGCGGGCAGATTTAACAACCTGTGGCAGAAACATTTTGCCTTCGCCGAACAGTTCGCCCACGCGGTTCATGCCGTCCATAAGCGGACCTTCGATAACTTTTAATGCAAAAACATACTTTTGACGTGCTTCTTCAGTGTCCGCCTCTACATGTTCGGTAAACCCTTTGATGAGCGAATACGCTAAACGTTCTTCTACCGTGCCGTTGCGCCATTCGTCTTTTTTGACTTCGGTTTTATCGCCCGAAGTTTTAATATTTTCGGCAAACGTAATCAGACGTTCAGTCGCATCCGGTCGGCGGTTAAGAACCACATCTTCAATGAGTTCTAATAAATCTTTCGGAATATCGTCGTAAACTTGCAACATTTCGGGGTTTACAATGCCCATGTCCATGCCGCCTTTCACGGCGTGATACAAAAATACGCTGTGCATTGCTTCGCGGACGGTGTTATTGCCTCGAAATGAGAACGATAGGTTGCTTACACCGCCGCTGATTTTTGCATGGGGCAGATTTTGTTTAATCCATTTTATAGTTTCGATAAAATCTACCGCATAATTGTTGTGTTCTTCAATTCCGGTGGCAACTGTGAGAATATTCGGGTCGAAAATAATATCTTCCGCAGGGAATTTTACCTTTTGAGTGAGAATATCATACGCACGTTTACAAACTTCTGTTTTCTTCTGAAAATCAGCAGCTTGACCTTCTTCGTCAAATGCCATAACCACCACAGCCGCTCCGAAACGCTTGATTTCTTTTGCTTGTGCGATGAAATTTGCTTCGCCTTCTTTCAAACTTATGGAATTTACCACAGCCTTACCTTGTAAACATCTGAGACCGGCTTGGATAACCGAAAATTTAGAGCTGTCAATCATCACCGGCAC
>DYSM01000031.1:14589-16143 GCA_020718265.1 Draconibacterium orientale
TGAGCATGTTGCGCTCGTTCGGCAATTTTTCGAATGTGCTCCGGCGTAGTGCCGCAACAGCCGCCGATGATGTTTACGTGACGTCCGTCCAACAGCGTGCCGACTTCATCAGCCATCATGTCGGGCGTTTCATCGTATTCGCCGAATTGGTTGGGCATACCGGCGTTGGGGTAGGCACTGATTCGGAAACCGGTTTTCTCAGCCATTTCCTGAATGTGCGGCAACATATCGCGCGCGCCGGTGGAACAATTCAAACCGATTGACAATAAATCTATGTGCGACAAGGAGTTAATAAACGCCTCAACGGTTTGTCCGGACAAGGTTCTGCCGCTTCTGTCCGTAACCGTGCCCGATACCATAACCGGAATTTTGATGTTTCTCAACTCAGCTTCTTGCTGCACGGCATATAACGCGGCTTTGGCATTCAATGTGTCGAAAATGGTTTCCACGAGTAAAATATCCGCGCCGCCGTCCAATAAACCTTTGATTTGTTGAGTGTAAGCCGAAACCACATCGTCGAAACTCACTGCACGAAACGCCGGGTCTTCCACATCGGGCGACATGGATGCGGTTTTGTTCGTGGGTCCGATGGAGCCGGCAACGAAGCGAAACTTCTCGGGATTTTTTGCCGAATATTCGTCCGCAATGCTCCGTGCTATTTTTGCTGCTGCAAGATTCATTTCGTACACATATTGCACCATGTCGTAATCTTCCATTGAGATTCCGTTGGCGTTGAAGGTGTCAGTTTCGATGATGTCGGCGCCGGCATCCAAGTATCTGCCGTGAATTTCGCGAATCACTTCCGGTTTCGTGATGCAAAGCAAATCGTTGTTGCCTTTCACGTCTTTATGAAAATTGCGAAAGCGTTCGCCGCGGAAATCTTCTTCCGTGAGTTTGTATGCCTGTATTAAGCTGCCCATTGCGCCGTCGAGCACAAGCACGCGCTCATCAAGGGCTTTGTATAATTTTGAAGAGTTTTGCATGAGGTTGAAAATATGCTACAAAGGTAAATTATAATTTTCTAAATTCATTCAAAAATCAATTACAATGCTATACTCTTCCGTTTTCGTATGTTTTAATGCTATAAACCTGTGATGCTGCCGGCATCATTTGTTTATCAATATACAATGCGTAATTATCCCGTAGGGATGAAACGTTTGTAGAAAATGCAACATTTCCATCAATCTTCGACCCCGACGGGGTCGCACACATTTGGCTGACACACATGCTATAAACGTTTGATGCCGCCGGCATCGTTTTGCTGTCAAAATACGATGCGTAATTATCCCGTAGGGATGAAACGTTTGTAGAAAATGCAACATTTCCATCAATCTTCGACCCCGACGGGGTCGCACACATTTGACTGACACACTTGCTATAAACGTGTGATGCCGCCGGCATCAGGTGGGGTATATTCGCATTCAAATGTTTAGCGAAATGAATATTGTATAAGTGAGTTCAGTATAAAAAGTCATAAAGTTGAAAGTTTGTAAAGTTAAATTACTGAGTTCAGTATAAAAAGTCATAAAGTTGAAAGTTTGTAAAGTTAAATTA
>DYSM01000340.1 GCA_020718265.1 Draconibacterium orientale
AACGTAATATTCCGATGACTATGGAAGATTGGGCGAAAAAATTAAATGCTTTTTTACAATTCAATGAAAAAGATATTTTGAACGATGCAGGAAAAGTTAGTCATGCAATCGCAAAGGAATTTGCAGAAAATGAATTTGAAAAATACAGAATTATTCAGGATAGATTATTTCAATCCGATTTTGATAAATTGATTGAAAAGATAGATACTGATTCTCAGTATCTTTAAAAATGTTATTTCTCGAAGAAAAGAGAATATCCGGATTGTGATTCTTTAAAAAAATATAAAAATAAAGCAAGCATTTGTTAAATATAAGCAAGTTTAAACTCAAATTCATCCCATGTTCGGAAAAACGATAATATTTTCATCTTTTGTGTTGATATTCAGTCTGATAAGTTTGGATACTTCGGCACAAAAATCGGATATTCCGATAACTGAATCGTTCCGAAATACGGATTTGAAAGTTGTGCTCAAAACGCTTTCCGAGAACTATAAATTGAAATTCGCTTATGATGAAGTCATAGTGTCAAACATCAAAATTACGGCAGAATTGCGAAATCTTTCAACCGAAAAAGCCTTGAAAAAAATATTCTCAAATACAAAAATTGACTATCGACTTTCCGGAAATACTTACCTGCTCTACGCTTCGACCGTGCAAAAAACACAACAAATCGCACCGACGATTTTACGAAAAACGTTCTCAATACACGGCGTTGTAAAAGACTGTAAATCAGGCGAAACACTCCCTTATGTGTTCGTAAAAGATTCAAAATCGACAGCCGGAACTTGGGCGAACGAAGACGGCTATTTTACATTAAACGGACTTTCGGGCGACTCGCTGCGTTTGGAATTTATTTTTTTAGGTTACAACACCAAAACAATCTCGGTAAACGACAAGCTGAACTCCGAATTACTGACCGTAAACTTGGACGCAGCCGAGCAAACCTTGCAAGAAATAATTGTGCACAGCGATGCCTTTAAAGTATTGGAAATCAAAAATAACGGCGAACAAAAAACCACTATAAATCCGCAGTTTTTTCGGTCGGTTCCGAACTTCGGACAAACGGATGCCTTCAAAGCTGTGCAACTTTTGCCGGGCGTTTCGGGTGCATCGGAATCGGCAGCGGAAATAAAAGTTCAGGGCGGAAATATCGACCAAAATCTCATCCTTTTTGACGGATTCACGGTGTATCATCTCGACCATTTTTACGGCATTTTCAGTGCGTTCAACTCCGATGCCATAAAAAATATAGACATTTACAAAGCCGGTTTTGGGGCAAAATACGGCGGGCGCGTGTCGAGCGTCATTGACATAACCGGAAAATCGGGCAACTTCCAAAAATTTTCCGGAACCGCAAACCTGAACTTAATGAACGCGTCGGCGTCTTTGGAAATTCCGATTCTCAAAAATAAACTTTCACTCTTTGTAGCCGGAAGGCGTTCGTATTCCGATTTTTTTGGCACATATCTGTATCACAGCTTGTTAAACGGGCTTCAAAGTGAATCTGTCGGCGCATATTCCGGCGAAAGCAGCTATTATTTTAACGATGATAATAACCAAACCTCGTTCCGTTTTTACGATTTGAATTCAAAACTAACTTACCGCCCCGACAAAAATAACACATTGTCAGTCAGCGTATTTAGAGGAAATGACAGGTTCGACAATAAATTTTTGAATGCGGATTTCAAATACGAAACCGAAAGTTTTTATTCCGAAAAAAATGCAGAACGAACCACTTGGGGCAATTCCGGCGTGTCCGGAAAGTGGTCGCGCAAATGGAACAGCGCGTTTTACACCAAATTCGGTACAACCTACTCCGAATATTACAGCAATTTTGAAAATAGTTGGAAAAATTCCTATTTCGATACACTAAAATACTATAAACTAACTTATTACGAAACACAAAAAAATACAATTCGCGATTTTGGAACAACGTTTGGCGCGGAATATTTGCCCAATGAAAAACATCGAATTGAAGCCGGCGCGGAATTCAACTATCTCAAAACCATGTTCGACTATTCGGGTACGGGCTTTACGTTTTTCGATCAACAACCTGTTACACTTTTTTCCGTCTATTTATTTGATAATTATAAGTTTACAAAAGCTATTTCGCTCACTGCCGGATTCAGAAACACGTTAAATTCGCTCACCGAAAAAGTCTATTTTGAGCCCAGAATTTCGGCAAAAATTCAGGTAAACGATGTCCTCTGCCTCGTTCCGGCGTTTGGAGTCTATAATCAGTTTTTGAATCAAACTTATAACGATAATATCATGTCGGGAAGCCACGATTTTTGGGTGATTTCCGACGGAAATTCAAAGCCGGTTTTGAATGCGATGCACGCAGCAGTTTCGGCAAATTTGGAATACAAAACGGTACATTTTTCGGCTTCTGTTTACCACAAAAAATTTGAAGGCATTTCCGGCTTCCGACAAGTTTACGGTATTATTGCACAAGAACAAAGTTTGGATGATTTGAATACGGAAGGAGACAGCATTCCAACAGACGATTCTGATTATGAAGAAATTCTTACGCCTGAAAATCAGTTTTTTACAGGAGACGGTTACATAAACGGCGGCGAATTTATGATTTACAAAAATGCCGGAATTTGGAACGGCTGGCTGTGCGCATCGTATTTCGACAAAGTAATGAATTTCGATGTTGAAAATTCAATTTATTCACAAAATTCAACCTCGGAGCGCAATTTTGAGTTTAAAACCGTGAACCAACTAAATTTCGGAACTTGGTATCTGTCAGCATCTTGGGTGTTTAATGCTCGAAATCCGGTTTCCGAACCTGTCAGCAATTACCGCTTGGCACTTTCCGACGGGCAACAGACCAAGTATCTGAATATCAGCTCAAAAGAAGCCGTTCGTGCATTGAATTATCATCGTTTGGACGTGTCGGGCGGAAAAGTTTTTAAGACAAAATTTGCAAAATTCACACTCGGCGCATCGCTTCTGAATGTCTATAACCGCGAGAATATCAAGCTGACACAGTTTTATTTATCGTATTGGGACGATGTTGCCGGAACGGTTTCCGAGCATCCGTCGGTGGTTGCAAATGCCGTAAAACTTGCCGGAATTACACCGGTTTTCTTCCTAAATATTGATTTTTAGACAAAAAAAAACTCCGTAACTTGCGTTTTCGGAGTTTCCTGATATTGAAATTTACTAACTAATTA
>DYSM01000341.1 GCA_020718265.1 Draconibacterium orientale
AAAAAAAAGAAGCTGCCTCTTCGGCAGCTTTTTTTTTGTCTATTTCTCGGTATCACAGTAAACACCCCACACCGGCTTACATCAAAAAAAAGAGGCTGTTTGTAAACAGCCTCTTTTATAAAACTTTCCACTTTTAACTAACGTACATTCGCCTG
Organism: Draconibacterium orientale; assembly: GCA_020718265.1. Lineage (GTDB taxonomy): Bacteria > Bacteroidota > Bacteroidia > Bacteroidales > JAADGE01 > DYOJ01. The sequence goes on from DYSM01000341.1 coordinate 156, forward strand.
TGCAGCAGCCAATCGTGCAATCGGTACGCGGAAAGGCGAGCAACTGACGTAATCCATTCCCGTTCGGTGGCAAAATTCAACAGATGTTGGTTCGCCGCCATGTTCGCCGCAAATTCCTACTTTAAGTTTCGGATTTTGTGCACGTCCTTTGCTGACTGCCATTTCTACCAATTGTCCCACACCTTCTTGGTCTAACACTTGAAACGGATCGTGTTTCAATAATCCTTTTGCTATGTATATCGGGAGGAATTTGCTAACATCATCTCGCGAATAACCGAAAGTCATTTGAGTTAAGTCGTTGGTTCCGAACGAGAAAAATTCGGCACTTTCCGCAATTTCATTTGCAGTTAAAGCAGCACGCGGAATTTCAATCATTGTTCCTACCAAATATTCGACTTTAACGCCTTTTTCTTTAATCACTTTTTCTGCCGTTTCGCGTATAATTTGTTCTTGCATCAAGTACTCTTTTTTAGTACCGATAAGCGGAACCATTATTTCGGGTTTCGGGTCGAAACCTTCTTTTTTCAAATCGCAGGCAGCTTCGATAATGGCACGGGCTTGCATTTCCGAAATTTCGGGATATGTATTTCCCAAACGGCAACCGCGGTGCCCTAGCATCGGATTGACTTCGTGAAGTGATTCTACTTTTTCTTTAACAACTTTAACCGAAACGCCTAATTTCTCAGCCATTTCTTTTTGAGTTTCGTCGTCGTTCGGAGTAAATTCGTGTAAGGGCGGGTCGAGTAACCGAATCGTAACACCGTATCCGTCCATTGCCTTTAAAATTCCATAGAAGTCTTCTCGTTGAATCGGCAACAATTTTGCAAGTGCTTTTTTGCGACCGGCTTCGTCTTCTGCTAAAATCATTTCACGGATAGCCCAAATTCTTTCACCTTCGAAAAACATGTGTTCCGTGCGGCACAAACCGATACCTTTTGCCCCAAAATCGCGTGCTGCTTTTGCGTCGGCAGGAGTATCAGCATTGGTGCGAACATACATACGTGTGTATTTTTCAGACAATTGCATCAACTTTCCGAAGTCGCCGTCCAAAGTCGGTTGCATTGTAGCAACTTTCCCTTCATATACTTCTCCGGTCGAACCGTTGAGCGAAATAAAATCGCCTTCTTTGTATTCTTTATTTCCAATTTTAAGTGATGTGTGCGATACTACGATTCCGGCAGCCGATGAAACACAGCATTTTCCCATTCCGCGAGCCACAACAGCTGCGTGTGAGGTCATACCTCCTCGCTCGGTAAGAATACCTTCGGCAGCATACATTCCTTTGAGGTCTTCGGGAGATGTTTCGCGACGAACCAAAATTACTTTTTTACCTTCGCCTGCCAATTCGGCTGCACGGTCGGCAGAGAAAACGCAAATACCGGTTGCTGCACCGGGCGAAGCAGGTAAGCCTTTGCTCAATACAACAGCTTTTTCTATAGCTTTTTGGTCGAATACGGGGTGCAGCAATTCGTCCAATTTGTTAGGTTCCATACGTAATACAGCGGTTTTTTCGTTAATCAAACCTTCTGCAATCATATCAACAGCCATTTTTACCATGGCGGCACCGGTTCGTTTACCGTTACGAGTTTGCAACATCCAGAGTTTACTGTCTTGTATTGTAAACTCCATGTCTTGCATATCTTTATAATGATTTTCGAGCTTGTGTTGTATGTCGAACAATTGTTTGTACAACAAAGGCATTGATTCTTCCAAAGATGGGTATTTTGCTTTACGAACATCTTCGATTGTTCCGTTTCGTTCTGCCCAGCGTTTTGAGCCGATTATGGTAATTTCTTGCGGTGTGCGGATTCCGGCTACCACGTCTTCGCCCTGAGCGTTAATCAAATATTCGCCGTTGAAGATGTTTTCGCCCGTAGCAGCATCGCGAGAGAAGCAAACGCCGGTAGCCGATGTATCGCCCATATTGCCGTAAACCATGGCTTGTACGTTAACGGCTGTTCCCCATTCCGAAGGAATATTTTCTTTTTGACGGTACAGAATTGCACGAGGCGTGTTCCATGAATCGAATACTGCTGTGATTCCTCCCCAAAGTTGTTCCCAAGGGTCGGTTGGGAAATCGCGTCCGGCTTTGGTTTTAACGACTTTTTTGTATTCTTCGACAACGATTTTCAGGTCAGCTGCCGTCATGTCGGCATCGGATTCGTAGTTTTTTTCTTTTTTAATCTTATCCAATACAATTTCAAACGGGTCGTGCTCGCCTTCGGCAGCTTCTACGTGCATTACCACGTCTCCGTACATGTGTATGAAACGACGATAAGAATCGTAAGCAAATTTTTCGTTACCCGATTTTTCGGCAACTAACTTTACGGTTTCATCGTTCATTCCGAGGTTGAGAATGGTGTTCATCATGCCCGGCATTGAGGCACGTGCACCTGAACGAACAGATACTAATAAGGGAAAATCTTCGCCTTTGCTTCCGAATTTGGCGTTCATCACTTTTTCGGTTTCTGCGATGGCTTTTTCAATATCGGCTTTAATTAATTTAATAACGGCATCTTTGCCCAGCTCGTTGTATTCGGTACAAACTTCAGTTGTTATGGTGAAGCCGGCAGGAACCGGAACTCCAATTAAGCACATTTCGGCAAGGTTGGCACCTTTTCCTCCGAGGAGATTTTTCATGTCGGCTTTTCCTTCGGCTTTTCCGTCGCCAAAAAGGTAAACTCTTTTTTTGTTGTTCATTTGAAGAGATGTTAAAATTAAATAATGTATAAATATTCTTTAAATTGTTAATATTAACCAAGTTAATATTTTTTTAATTCTGATATAAACCTTTTAAGGCAAGTTGTAAATGTAAAAAAAAAATAAACATTTTAAAATTTTTGAAAGTGTTGTTTTATTGATTTCAGAATCGGAACCTATTTGTTTTGAAAACACACTCACAAACAAATGTTAGAACATTTAATTCGTATTGAGCTGAGTACCCAAATTTTATTAGAATAAAACATAAATTCGTATCAGAAGAAAAATTTGACTGTCCGTTTTATTCAATTTTCGGACATATTAAGT
>DYSM01000342.1 GCA_020718265.1 Draconibacterium orientale
TAAATACAAAATTCCGAAAAAGATTTCATAATATCAATGATAAAAATCAGGTTGTTAGTTTAGTTCCGACAAAAGACACGAAAAACGTAAGTCTGCGCACGTGTATCTTGTGAAACATATTGAATTTTCAAAAAAAACAGTAATTTTGAAACATAATTCAAAGTTCGATGAAAGCAATATTTACACTTTTAGCCGCCGTTTTTTTCCTGAATTTGAATGCGCAGGAAATTGACTCGAAAATAAACCAAACGCAAACCCAAATTTCGGAACACGAAAAACAAATTATTGAGTTAAGAAAAAATCTCACAAAACTTAAACTCGAAAAAATACAAACCGACATCAAAACCAAAATGATTCCGAGCCTTGCAGCGGGCGAAGTTGTAACCCATCACTCTGCTATGGCACTGTGTTACAGCGACAAACACGAACAAGCAAAGTGGGTTGCGCACATCATTGTGCCCGACATTATTACGGGAAAATTGAACAGAACCAACGATTTCCGCCCCGATTCGCTTATTGCAGGCGGTTCTGCCGACAAAGGAGATTACTGGGACACAGGTTACGACCGCGGACATTTGGCTCCTTCGGCAGATTTTCGCTGGAATTTGAAAGCGATGAGCGAATCGTATTTTTACTCCAACATGTCGCCGCAACGCCCTGAGCTTAACCGCGAAAGCTGGGCTGAACTGGAAAATCTCATGCGCGAATACGTGCTGGCGCACAACGAGCCTTTATATATGTACACGGGTCCGATTTTGCGCGACGGTTTGCCAACCATCGGAAAAACTACAAAAGTTTCGATTCCGGAAAAATATTACAAAATTGCGTATGATATTACAGGCGACACCGTTACGGCAATCGCATTTGTGTACGACAACGCTGCCTGTCCGAACCCGACTTTGAGTTACGCCGTGCCGATAGACCAAGTGGAAACCCTTACCGGCATTGACTTTTTTCCGACTTTGCCCGACGATTTAGAAGCAAAATTAGAAGCCTCATTTACGCCCGAACTTTGGCAAATCGGCAAAGAAAAAGGCAACGTATTGCCCATTCATCGCAATCATTTGCCGGAAGGAAACATAAATTCCATCATGGCGCAATCGTATTACGACAAAAAAGCAACTGTCTGCGGTACAGTGGTTTCCATTACAGAAAGCAAAGCCGGAAATATTTTTATCAATTTCGACCAAAAATTTCCCGACCAACTGTTTTGGGCAACCGTTTGGCAAAGCGAACGCGTAAATTTCAGCTATAATATTGAAGAAACGCTTATCAATCAACGCATTTGCGTGTCGGGTGTTGTAAAAGAAAAATACGGCAAACCGAGCATGAGCATCTCCAACGAAAAAGCAATTATTTTCATGGACAGCGCCGACAGCATTGAAAAATAAGATTGAAACGGTATGAAAAATGTTGTCGGTGTAGCTTTAATTTTACTCTTAATATCCGGATGTAAAACACTGGATGTGAATGAGATATACATGTCAAAAAAAGTTTCGTTCGAGCCGCTTGAATTACGACCGTCTGTTGAGCCAAATTTTCAGCGTATTGATATTTTGAGACAGCAAGAAACCTCAACTGCCGGCGATGTTACGGTTGTTTCGGACGTGCCTTATGCAAGTTTCGGCTTCGATTTGGGCAACGGATTATTTATGGATTTAAACCATAATATTTCGTTCCGAATAGACACGCTGCTGAGAATTTTGCCTTATGAAAATTTTGTTTTGGAACGATTTCCCAATGCTCGAAAAGCCATACCATCAAGCCGTTACAAGTTTCAAGATTACACACTGACTTATGAAAATCCGAAAACGGGCAAAACGCGCACAGATTATCGTATTGAGAATTTTGGCGACAGTATTGCCTATTTGGACGACGACAAACTTGACTTTGCGCTGGCTCAAACAAATGCAATGACGATTCAATACACCGGACGACGTTCAAAAAACATAATCTACAAAAGTTCTGATACAGAGTATTTTATCAAACATTCGCGCCGAAATTCCGATTATTATAAACTCAGCCCGACAGAAATTCAACTCGGCGATGATTACACCTTGAGATTGTCAGCTAACGGTTTGAAAATGGAATTGTTACGAAACTCACGACGAGGATATACACTTCTCTATATTTTTGAAAAAACGCCCGACAAAATTTATGTTTACGATTTGGCTTTCAAAGGAAAAGTCATTCATTATTCCAAAGACAGAATTCAAATTCAATACAATCAACATTTGGGCGAAATTTATTCTGTAAAAAAATAAAATCTTGCATTTCTAACTTCTAAAATCCAAAGTCTGCAAAAAATGAATTTAGAACAAAATATCGCACGCGCAGCCGATTTAGTTCGCAACGCCGACGCGCTCATCATACACACGGGCGCGGGCATGGGCGTAGATTCCGGCTTGCCCGATTTTAGAGGCAACGACGGATTTTGGAAAGAATATCCTGTCGTAAAAAAGCTTGGACTTTCGTTCGCCGAAATGGCAAATCCGCATTGGTTTGCCGAACGCCCCGAACTTGCGTGGGCGTTTTACGGACATCGATTGAATCTGTATCGCCAAACTCAGCCGCACGAAGGTTTTTATATCTTGAAAGAACTTTTAGACTGTAAGCCCGCCGTCGGTTTCGTGTTCACCTCGAACGTGGACGGTCAATTTCAAAAAGCCGGATTTTCCGACAAAATCATTGAGGAAGTGCACGGCTCCATCCATCATTTTCAATGCACAACCCCGTGTTCAAGCAAAATTTGGAACGCTTCCGCAGAAATCGTAACCATAAATTCGGACACGTTTGAAGCCAACATGCCCCTACCCGTTTGTCCGCACTGCGGCGCGTTGGCACGTCCGAATATTTTGATGTTCGGCGATTGGTCGTGGCTCGCCGCACGGTCAGACGGTCAATCTTTGAATTACGACAACTATCTGAGGCAATTGAAATTACAGCATTCAAATACAGTAATTATTGAAATCGGAGCCGGACGCGCCATAAGCACCGTGCGGCGCAAATCCGAAAGTGTAACGGATTTTCTCGGCGGCACGCTCATCCGCATCAACCCGCGTGACTTTCAAATTCCGGAACGCATAAAAGGTATCGAACTTCCGCTCGGCGGCTTAGACGGAATCAGAGCAATTGCAAATTTAGCATAGAACATTTTTGCCGGAAACTTGT
>DYSM01000343.1 GCA_020718265.1 Draconibacterium orientale
GCAATTTACTTAAATTATAAAATATTTTCAAAAGCACTGATAATCAAGCATCTAGTGTCATGTCAATCTTCAAATGACGCTACATTGTCCTACGGACGAATGCAGGTCAGTAGAGACTTTCCATCGTCCGATAGGACATGGAAACGTCAGAAGAGACTTGACATGACACTATATTGTTTAGCTAAAATAAAACAGGCTTTTTAGACCGGACTCATTAATCAAATCAAAAATCAACACATCATCTAATCAACACATCAACACATCAACACATCAGGTTCGTATCACTCCGGTTTTGTAATCTTCCGTAATCGGGTTATGCGCGGCAGCTTCGATGCCCATCGAGATGTATTTTCGTGTTTCGAGCGGGTCAATTACGGCATCCACCCACAAGCGAGCGGCGGCGTAGTAAGGTGAAGTTTGCGCTTCGTAACTTTTTGTAATTTTATGCAGAAGTGCTTGTTCCTGCTCTTTTGTCAGTTCTTCGCCCGCATTTTTCTGCGTTGCGGTTTGAATTTGTAAAAGCGTTTTTGCCGCGCTCGCACCGCTCATCACAGCAATTTTTGCCGAATGCCAAGCCACAATCAGCCGCGGGTCGTAAGCTTTTCCATTCATGGCGTAATTGCCTGCGCCATAAGAGTTTCCGATGACAACCGTAAATTTCGGAACCACAGAATTAGCAACCGCATTGACCATTTTCGCGCCGTCTTTTATGATTCCGCCGTGCTCCGAGCGTTTGCCGACCATGAACCCGGTAACATCGTGAAAAAACACAATCGGAATCCGTTTTTGGTTGCAATTCATTACAAAATGTGCCGCTTTATCGGCTGAATCAGAATAAATTACGCCGCCAAACTGCATTTCGCCATGCGCGGTTTTGTTTACCGTGCGTTGGTTCGCTACAATGCCCACGGGCCAGCCGTCGATGCGGGCGTAACCGCACAGAATTGTCTTTCCGTAATCGGCTTTATATTGCTCAAAATCAGAGTTATCCACAAGTCGCTCGATGATTTCGAGCATGTCGTAAGGCTTTTCGCGTGTGGCAGGCAAGATTCCGAAAATATCGTTAGGATTTTTTTTAGGCGGAAACGCCGGTTTTCTGTCAAAACAGTTGGAAACCTGAGAATTACAGGTTTTATCCATCAAATTCCGAATTTTATCCAAAGCATCTTTGTCGTCCGTGGCTTTGTAGTCCATCACGCCCGAAATTTCGGTATGCGTGATTGCTCCGCCAAGAGTTTCATTATCAATTTGTTCGCCGATTGCAGATTTTACCAAATACGAACCTGCCAAAAAAATTGTGCCTGTATCCGCAACAATAATCGCCTCGTCGGACATGACGGGCAAATACGCGCCGCCGGCAACGCAGCTGCCCATTACTGCCGAAATTTGCACAATGCCCATAGCTGACATTTTGGCATTATTTCTAAAAATTCGACCAAAATGCTCCTTGTCCGGAAAAATTTCGTCTTGCATCGGTAAAAAAACACCTGCACTGTCCACCAAATAAATGATTGGCAACCGATTTTCCATCGCTATTTCTTGGGCGCGCAGATTTTTTTTTGCAGTTATCGGAAACCACGCGCCGGCTTTTACCGTGGCATCATTAGCAACGATAACACATTGTTTACCTGATACATAGCCAATCACTACCACAACTCCGCCGGACGGACATCCGCCGTATTCTTCATACATACCCTCGCCTGCAAATGCGCCGATTTCGATGGTTTGAGTATTTTTATCTGTCAAATAATCAATACGTTCGCGTGCCGAAAGTTTGCCTTGCGCGTGGAGTTTTTCGATTTTTGATTTTCCGCCGCCAAAAAATATTTTTCCGAATCTTTGTTTCAGTTCCGAAACGCCAAGTCGGTTTATGTCTTCATTTTTGTTAAATTCTGAACTCATGTTGCTTTTATTATATTGATAATCAATTTATTAAACGTGCTTTTCTGCATGATATGATGAGCGCACAAGCGGACTGCTTTCTACGTGCGTAAAACCGATTTGTAGCCCGATTTCTTTCCACTCGGCAAAAATATCCGGGTGAATATACTCATTTACAGGTAAATGCGCCGCAGTCGGTTGTAAATACTGTCCGATTGTGAAAACTTTGCAACCGACTTCGCTCAAGTTTTTCATAGTTTCGATAACTTCTTCAAACGTTTCACCGATTCCGACCATAATGCCTGATTTTGAGACAATTCCGGATTCTGAAATTTGCCTGATGACCTCCAAACTTGTGTCGTACTTCGCGCGGCTGCGCACGTGCGGTGTGAGGCGGCGCACGGTTTCCATGTTGTGAGAAATGACTTCGGGCGCAGCTTTTATGATTTTTTGAATCAATTCGGAATCAGCATCGAAATCCGGTATCAACGTTTCAAGCGTTGTGTTCGGGTTTAATTCTTTGATTTTCAATATTGTATCAGCCCAATGTTGTGCGCCCTTGTCGGGCAATTCATCGCGGTCAACAGATGTTATGACGACATGCTTGAGTTTTAAAATTTGCACGGATTTTGCAACATTGAGCGGTTCGTTTGGGTCGGGAGCGTCCGGACGACCGGTTTTTACGGCGCAAAACTTGCACGCACGAGTGCAAATATCGCCCAAAATCATCAGCGTTGCCGTGCCTCTGTCCCAACATTCGCCCAAATTCGGGCATTTTCCGCTTGTGCAAATCGTGTTGAGCTTGTGCGCGTTAATGGTTTCATTTACACTCGAATAGGTTGATTTTTGCGGAAGTTTTATTTTGAGCCAATCGGGTTTTCGTAGCGAATTTTGTGATTCTGTGTGCATAAATGCGTGGTTTATTCTGCAAATCTAATAAAAAACTGCCTGTTTCTTTTAAAAATTGCAAAAAAATGAGTAATATTGTGTGAAAATTTTGTAATACAAACCTGCATAAAAACAAAATCATGCGTAAATCATTTATTTTCACAATTTTAATATTCAGTTTGTTCTTTTTACGAGCTCAAGTTTCGGGAATTCGAGATACGCTTGCCATGTATGACGACAAACTTCGCCCGGCAATTGAACTCAATTTGGAAACCGATGATTACAAAGATTTTAAGAAATATATGAGTCTGGTCTAAAAAGCCTGTTTTATTTTAGCTAAACAATCTATATGCTTGATTATCAGTGCTTTTGAAAATATTTTATAATTTAAGT
>DYSM01000344.1 GCA_020718265.1 Draconibacterium orientale
CATGTTATTTTAAAAATTTTCGAGATTCAACTTCTTGTAAAACAGTCATTTGTTGTATTGCAATTCGGTTTAGTTTCAGCAGGCGTTCGTTTTGCGGCAGGTTTTCGGAAATGAAAACTGCGTTCAAATTTTCCATGTTCGAGAGGCAAATCAGTTCGTTTATGCCGGCATAATCGCGTATATTGCCTTTGAGGTCGGGGTTGGCATCGCGCCATTCTTTGGCGGTTATGCCGAACATTGCCATGTTCAGCACATCGGCTTCGTTGGCGTAAATCACGGCGGCTTGTTTGGGCGTAAGTTCCTGCGGAATAAGGTTTTTCTTTACGGCATCGGTGTGTATGCGGTAGTTTATTTTTGCCAATTCACGTTTTGCACTCCACCCGATTTGTTTTTGTTCTTCTTCTTTGAGGCGTTGGAATTCTTTGACCAAATACAGCTCAAATTCAACCGAAACCCAACTTGCAAATTTAAATGCAATATCTCTTTGAGCATAAGTTCCGCCGCCGGCACCGTTTTTTGTAATAATTCCGACAGCTCCGGTAATTTCGACCCAACGTGAAGGGCTCATTGTAAAGGCATTGCTTCCTGCGTCATTCAAAAGGGGGTCGAATTCGACCCCTTTAAAGTTTGGGTTGTATAATTGCTCCCAAAGGCCTAAATATTCGAGTGTGTTTTTAAGACGCATCCAATTTTTTACAACATCTTTTGGTTCGGACTGATTTTTAATCCTTGCAATATCGGTAATACTTATATAATCTTGCCCGTTCACTTTTAAAGTGCTGACAGATACTTCTTTTACAGTTAAATGTGTAATTTTTGCCATATAATTTACTTTAAAACTTCAATTATACCGAATTCGGGGTAATTAAAATTACTTTTTTTTCTTTACAAAAATATTGATGCTTACGCCTTGCATAATGTCAAACACGTTTTGGTCGGGCGAGCCGTCGGGGGCGGTTTCTTTCTTTTTGGCGTTGCCGTGCAAATCCAGAATATACACTTTATCGAAGGTTTTCGTGAGTTCTTCGCGCATTTTGCGGTGTATTATGCCGTCAATGAAGCTGTTGTTGGAAATATACGCCAAAATACCCTCGCCTGTTTTCTCAATAAAATGTTGTCCGAACCGAATAAATTTGATGTAATCGTCGGACAAAGGCTGTATGTTGCGCTCGTTCAAATTCTTTTTGTAGTCGGCGGTCAGTTTTTCAATCCATGTCGATTTATTTGAACTGCTCACAGCATACGGCGGATTCCCGATAACGACCATCACGGGCGCATCGCGTTTGATGTGGTTTGCTTCGTTCGCTTCCTGCGAAAGCCAATTTGCAAACAGCGTTCCGGTGTCGGGGTGGTGTTCTTCGAGCGAGTTTGTCAGAAAAATGCGCAAGCGTTCCCCTCCTTTGGAGGGGTGTCCGAAGGACTGGGTGGTTGGCTTGTATCCGGTTTCGGAAAGCAACAAATCCAATTTCAAATGCGCCATTGCGTAACTTGCCATGAGCAACTCAAACCCGTTCAGTCGCGGAAGCAGATGATTTTCAACATAATTGCTCCAAACGCCTTGTTGCCCTGTAAATTTTTTGTGAATGTGTTTTATGGTTTCGGCAAGAAATGTGCCCGTGCCGGTTGCAGGGTCGAGAATCTGAACGCGGTGCACGGATTGTAGAGACGCACGGCCGTGCGTCTCTACTTTGCTTGTGTCTGCCAAACCCATTGGTAAATCGAATTCGGTTTTCAGAATTTCATCCACTGCCCGAACAATGAAACTTACAACCGGTTGGGGTGTGTACCAAACGCCGCGTGCTTTGCGCAACGCGGGGTCGTATTCTGCCAAAAATGTTTCGTAAAAATGAATTATCGGGTCTTCGGTTTGGGTGCTTTTACCGAAATTGCGCAAAATCTCGGCAACATCGGCGGCTAAGAAAATTTCAACCAACGCATCAATTATCCAACGGATGCGGTCGTCCAAATCCGGTACCGCAATGTAGCCGAACAATTTGCGCAAAAACGGATTGGTTTTCGGAATCAGCTCGGCGGCTTCCTGTCGGCTGAATGTTGGCAAAGTCGGGTCGTGATACCGCGCCACGAACATGCCGTAAGCAATGGTTTGCGCATACACATCGGCAAAACCTTTGGGCGTAATGTCGTGAATCAGAATCTCTTTGAACGCGTTCATCTGGTCGCGCAGGGTGCTGTTTTCAAACGAAATTTCATCGGAAACAATCGCTTTTTCAATCACACCCGACAACAACCGCGCTTTGCCTGCCATGAGTTCGGCAAGGCGTTTCGGACTTTTTATGGTTTGCCCGATTTGTGTGCAAAAATCTTTTAGCAGTCGCGTAAACGTGTCGTAATTTTCGGGCAAGGGAATGATTTTGTCGTTTTCGAGCCGTCCGATTGCAATTTTTTCAATCAACACGGAATCGTGAAAGATATGAAAATCAAGAAAATCGGTAAAAATCAAATTGCTCAACGATGCTTTGTAGCGGTCGAATTGTTCTTTGAGCGTTTTGGAGTTCAAATCCGTTCCCAAATCCTTTGCTTCGATAAATCCGACCGGTATATCTTTGCGCATCAAAACATAATCGGGTGCGCCGCACGAAATTCGCTTCGGTTCGTTGGTTGCCGAAATATCGGGCGCAATGCTCTCGATGAGTTGTTGCAAATCGCCGCGAAATGTGTGTTCGGTCGCATTGCCGAGCTTATAGCGTTTTTGTATGTTCGAGATGTATTCTTGGATTGTCATAGACTTGAGATTATCAGTTTGTAAAAAATATTACCGGTTTACATTTTTCAATTTGTCTTTGATGGATTTTCGTTATTGTAACTCAATGAAATGCGACCATGTTAATTGTGTTGCCGGCGGTGACACAATTTGAATATTGGGGAAGTATTCTGTTTAAGACCCTTAGGGTTTTGAAAACCCTGAGGGTCTTTGATGTCCGAGTTTCGGTGTCGGCAACATCGGTTTGTCGCATTTTTCCGTCAGCAGCGAGCATTTTCAAGGTGTGACAGTTTGTCTCGGTTTCATTCCCTTCTTTTTTGAGGCGTTCCTTCAATTTTCGCCAATACGCACCTGCATCGGTGCTTTCGGTCAGAATTTCAATAATATCAATGATTGAAAAATACCATTTTTCAGTTTCGCTGTCCC
>DYSM01000345.1 GCA_020718265.1 Draconibacterium orientale
TGAATTATATACTAAATTGTCAAACATTGTTAGACTTATTAATATCAATATTGACAGTCTGAATTTAAAGCACAAAAATAGATTTTCCATAAAGAATGTTGATACCCCTTACGATGGAGAGCGGGATTATCCTGCCGAAGATATGTCCTGGTACATGGCAACAAGTGTGTTTGATAATGTCCGAAATACAAAATTCTGTAGTTTAGATTTCAGTTTATGTAAAAACGACCCAACTCATTTGTGGAATTTTTATTTCAAAAACAATTCAATTCCTGCAGAATATAACGGATTATTTGAAATTCCAGATTATACGAGCGTCCAGAACTCATTAGATGATGAAAAAGTATCATCTTTCTTTGTTTCGATTCTTGAAAATATTATATCTAAAATAATGTAAATTAACGATTTGGAAACTAACATTGCAAAATGCAAATCGGAATTGGTATTTTTGATATTATTTTCGGAATTATTGCAATCATGATGGCAATCTAAGTTCGCTATTTTAAGTTCTAAAACACAACAAACGTTTGCAATTTAAGTTCGTATCACATTTATTTGTATTTTTGTTGAAAATAATATTCCGTTAAAAAACAAATCGGTATGAACGCTTATCGTATTTATTTTCAGGCAATTACAATTTTTGCTGTGTTTTTGTTGTTCGCATTTTCGTCGTGTAAAGATAACGCGAAAAACGTGCAGGAATTCAAATTTCCCACAACCAACGATGTACTTGTCGGCTTGGCAACGCCCGTTACGCTTGCGCCCGACACAACGCTCGTGGATTTGCGCGAATTTTTTCCGCTCGTGGATAAACTCGATTCCGTGCGGGCGCACAGAAGCCTCAAAGTGGATTTCGACACCGCAACATTCAAAGCAAAATTAACAGTTTTGGACGATAAATTGCCTAATGTGTCGATGTTGAAAGCCTATTTCGCAGGATTTGAGTATGTTATACCTTTGAAAAAAACGCAACAGGTTAGCTTCAAATTCACGCTGGATGCAAAAGGCAAAACCTACAAAACCGTGCAAATGAAAGGCGAAATGAACGCATGGAACGTTGCCGCCGGAAATTTGGTTTTGAAAAGCGGCGTGTGGGAAGGCGAATTTCGCTCCGAACCCGGTAACTATCAGTATGTGTTTGTGTTAGACGGCAAAAAAGAAATCCGCGACCCCGCAAATAAAGACAGCGTGAGCAACGGCATGGGCGGTTACAACTCCATTATTCGCATCGGCGATACGGACAAGTCTAAGTTTCCTCGCTTATACTCAAAGGCTTACGGCGACAATTACGTCGAAATTTTGACCGAAAATGCACCCGAAAATATCTATTTTGTGTATCAAAATTTTTTGATTCCCGAAGGTATGATTACCAAAACCGGCGAAACTTACAAAGTACTTTTGCCCGGCGATGCCAAAGACCAAACTCGCACACATTTGCGCGTATTTGCCTGTAATTCAGCCGGAACGGCAAACGATTTGCTCATTCCGATTCAAAAAGGTCAAATCCTGAAAAATACCGCCGACCTCACGCGCACCGATTTTCATTCTGCCCGAATTTATAATGTGTTTGTGGACAGATTTTTAAACGGAAATACCGCCAACGACCGTCCGCTTAACTTGAAAACCGTAAACCCGAAAGCCGATTACATGGGCGGCGACATTGCAGGCGCAATTAAAAAAATTGAATCCGGATATTTCGATTCTCTGGGAATCAATACGTTGTGGATTTCGCCCGTTGTTCAAAACCCCGAAAAACCTTACGGCGAATTTCCGACTCCGAAAACCAAATTTTCAGGTTATCACGGCTATTGGCCCATATCATTTACAAAAGTAGATGACCGATTGACAACCGAAGCTGAACTCAAAAAAATGGTGGATTTGGCGCATTCCAAAAACATGAATGTGTTGATGGATTTTGTCGCAAATCACGTACATGAAGAACATCCGTTTATTAAAGCTAATCCACAGTATGCCACGCAGTTACACTTACCTGACGGCAGATTAAATTGTCGTCTGTGGGACGAATATCGCCTCACCACGTGGTTCGATGTGTTCTTGCCATCGCTCGACCTCGAAAAACCCGAAGTGTATGAAATGCTCAGCGATTCTGCCGTATTTTGGATTGAAAAATACAACCTCGACGGCTTCCGCCACGATGCCACCAAGCATATTCCCGAAATCTTCTGGCAAACACTTACTTACAAGCTCAAAAAGCAAATTGTGATTCCGCAAAATCGTCCGCTTTACCAAATTGGCGAAACCTACGGCTCGCCGCAATTGATTAGCAGTTACGTGAGTTCGGGCAAGTTGTCGGCGCAGTTCGATTTCAATGCGCATGACGCGCTCGTAGGCTCGCTCGTGGGCGGAAACAGTTTCGACCGTTTTACGGAAGTGCTCAAAGCAAGTGAAAAATTCTACGGAAGTCATCATCTTATGGGCAACATCAGCGGAAACCAAGACCGTGCGCGGTTTATGTCGTATGCCGACGGTTCGTTGAAATTTTCGGAAGACTCGAAACTTGCCGGCTGGACGCGCAAAATTGAAGTTCAAGGCACAATCGGTTACGAAAAATTGAAACTTTTGCAAACCGTAATCGCTTGTTTGTCAGGCATTCCGGTGATTTATTACGGCGACGAAATCGGTATGCCCGGAGGAAACGACCCCGACAATCGCCGCATGATGAAATTCGATAATTTGAACCCGAACGAACTTGATGTGCGCAACCACACGAGCAAAGTGTTCAACTTCCGCAAAAATTCGCTTGCCCTAATGTATGGCGACACACGCATCCTGCAAGCCGATGAAAATGTGTTGGTTATAGAGCGACAATATTTCGATAAAGTTGTGTATGTAGTTGTAAATAAGAGCGATAAAGCTCAAAAAATCAGCTTTGAAATTCCCACTTTCCTAAACGCCCCTGTTCTGAAAAGTTTATTCGGTGCCAAATTTTCTCAAACAAAATCGAAAATTGAGATTGAAGTTCCAGCAAATACTTCTGAAATACTCTACAATTAAATTTTTGATTGGCTAATTCAATGAAAATCAAATAAAAAGACGAGGTTTACTCGTCTTTTTTGTGTTTGGAATCCGCACCTTCTGTTTGTGATTTTTGGTGTAAATTTTATAGTAAAATAGAT
>DYSM01000032.1 GCA_020718265.1 Draconibacterium orientale
AATATCATAATGTAATTCAATGTGTTATGAGTATATTTTTCAAACACTAACTATCTTCTTTTACGATTAAATCTCTGTATATACTCAAATGGTTTGCCGTGCTGCGGTTGTTTTTAAGCATCTTCTTTATGAAATCTAAGTTGTTATCGTAATCGAATACTAACTGATTCAAAACCAAGAAACAGTCGTTTTGAGCTGTCGGTATTTCAATTTGAACACCTTTAATTTCTAATGTTTCATTCAAAAACTTAAATAATAATATTTGTTGCGGATTTTCAAAAGTTAACCGAATTTGTTTGTTTGCTTTTTCAAAATAGACAGAATAATCGGCAAATAAATTTTCGGTATTTATATTCGTTGGATATTTTGCTGTCCAATCCGGTATTTTTACTGTTTTCGTTTGTATGCCTGAGAGTAGAGATTTGTAGGATTTTATTTCGCCAAATCTGTCTTTTATAAACTTGAACGAATCATCATAAGATAGTTTCGTTTTTGTTTTTTTGGTTGTAATAGATTCCGATTTATCTTGCCGTTCTTTTACATAGTTTATCGCTTCGCGGTATAATTCAGTTACATCATTTTCGGACAAACCGAGTGCTTTCAAAATTATTGTATCTAATTTTAGTTTATCCGCTTGCTTCGTTTCTTGAAAAATAGTGCCTTGTTCTCTTGATTTGATACTTTTATAAACTTGCTGTAAATCTGTCCAATAGTTTGACAGTAATTCCGGATTTATTACAGGTGTTCGCTCTACGATGTTTACATCAACATCACTTAGCGTTTGGCTGCCTGTCAGTTGGCGTGAAAACAAATCGATAAAATATCGAAACATTTGACTGTTAAGCACCAAAAAAAGCAGGTCGGAATACTGTTTATAGTCTTCTTTAACGGTTATTGCATAGTTTACCTTATCGCAATAAACGTTTGAAACTCTATTGTCGATTAATCTGTAACGTTCGCCGATTTTGGAAGGGAAAATAAAATCACCTTTTACAGCTGATTCATAGATATTGTACCAAATTTTACGAGATGCGTTACTTGCTCTTAAATGAATGTCTTTTGATTCTGCTGTTTCTATGTAATTAAGCACCTTGTGCCGTAAACTTGCAAGTTTCTTTTTATCTTTATTGCAAACGAGTACGCCATATTTTAATTTACTGAAATCTACATCTAAATTATTTGCCTCTTTTTGTGTTTTAAAAACAGGCAAAATATATTGACGTTCAATTATATGCCGGCTTTCAGTCATATCGGAATAATACCATCCGAACCTTTTCCAAATTTTAATATGATTGCTTTTTGGTGTTCCGAAATAAAAATAATAATCCTTATCGGGCATGGCTATTGCCTCATCGGTTACGTCTTGCACATAGAAAAATTCATTCGCACCTGTTGTAAACCCTCGCTTAACATCAACAACACTTCTCAAAGGAATTAATTTATCTTTTGCAGTGCCAATAATTTTAGTAAATATTTCGGGCGACCGAAGGTATAAAGCACCCCAATGTCCGTTAAAATATTTTCCTTCGACGGTTGTTTCAGATTCAAGTTCGTGCTGCTTTTTGGCAATGATGTAGTAGTTTTTATCTTGAATTGTTTTTTTTGAATGTTCGATAAGGCGAACAAACTTAATCACATTTTGTGCTCTGTCTTTGTCGTCATTTTTTCCGATTAATGCGTCATAGTCGGCATAGATGCGAACAAATTTTATGTTATTTTGCTCACGTTCTGTTTTATCGTTGCATTTTTCAAGAATTAAAATAACCGTATTTACAGATGCAGTATCAAAACTCCTGATTTTCTGATTGTCGATAATTGCAATTATTTTAAAATTGTCTAACAAAAACTTTTGAAACCCTTTTCCAAACGAAACGTCTAACCACGAACTTGAAATAACGTAACCGAGCCTTTTGCCGTTTTTCAAAAACGAAGCGGTGTGCATCAAGTAATAAACATACAAATCGCTTTGTTGGTTTATTTTTTCTAAACCCCATTCATTTAGTGCTAATTTGTTCCATTCTTCTTTGTTGGCAATTAATTCTTGTCGGATATACGGCGGATTTCCTACACAAACATCAAACTCAGGAATCAAAACGTCTGCTTCTTGTCCTTGCAAATTTTTTATACTGTATTTTTTGCTTTTGTTGGCAAAATTAAAACGGTAATACGCCTTTCCTGAGAGTTCGGAAAAGTCGTGATTCAGGATAATCGGATAATTTTCAATAGATTTTACGTCTAATAAGCTTAAATTCATTGAAGCTAAAAACACGGGAAAAGGTGCAATTTCAACGCCCCAAATTCTTTCAAGAAGTTCTTCGTGTGTAAGTTTCGGATTAAAATATTTTAAGAAAAAATAAGCTCTTACTAAAAATGTTCCGGCTCCGCAACCTGTATCAATAATAAATTCAGTATCTTTATCAATACAAAATGCGCTGACTAAATCTACTTCGTTGATGTTTGTAAAATGCTGACCTCTGTCGTGTTGCTCTTGATTGTCGATTAACGTATTGTAAATAGAACCAATAATATCAGCATTCAATTGCTTAAAATCAAGTTTTTTAAATTCCTCAACCTGTCGGCTAAATTCGGGGATGAATTTTTCTTTAAATTCAAACTCATCCAAAACATTTTCTTGAAAAATACTTTGATAATCCCAAGTAAGAACATCGTTAAATCGTTCTCGTAAAGTTTTGTTTAAACGTATTTTATCTATCGGTATTGTTAAGGGTTTCAGATTTAAAGTAGGAACGTCTCTTTGGATATAATTGTAAAATATAATTTTTAAATAGAGTAAGTAATTTGCAAGTTGCGAAATTTTGTAAACATCTTCGTAGTTAAAACTTAACGTAACTCCGAAAATATCTTGCTCTCGAAGATAATCTTTAAGTTTAGTTTTAAAATTGTTATCCTTTTCAATTTTGTCATACATTTCATCAACCGTATTTGCAGAAGCTTCCAAAATAAACATGGAAAGTTTTACAACAAAAAAACGGTCAATGCTGTCCCAATAAACTTCTTTAATGCCGTGAACAAGGTTAGATAAATCTGTCAGAAATTTAATAAGTTCCGATTTTATTTGACTTTCGTATTTGTCTGTCAAAACATCATCGTCTTGTTTTACATTTGAAATGATGTACGACTTCAATTTTCGGTCTGTCAAAGCAACACCTTGCATAAAAGTTTTATAAATTACAAGTTGTCGCGGCGTTCCGGTTACAAAATATTCAAATCCTTGATTGTAAGCTTTATTTGCAGCATCACTGACTAATATCTCATTTGTAGCATCCCAAGATGAATTCTTTAACTCAAACAGAATTTTTTTTGCTGAATCAATTTTTGAATAAAGTAAGCCGTCGGCAAATCTGGTATTGCCTTTGCCGATATTTTCTTCTTGCGTTATTTTATCGAATTTTATATTCGTTTCTGTTTCAAGAATTTTACTGACTAAATTAAACAAAATACCCTGAAAAGTCCTTTCGTTCGCTGATTTTTTACTCATGCTGATTTCAAACTTGTATTTTGCCAAAGATAGAAATATATCATTATAAATTTGAAAATATTGGTTATTGTGTCAAATAATTGAGGCTGTTTAATGTTAGGAAGTAAACTCATAACGCATTGAAGTCCTATATGATATAGAAAAATTTTATTCTGAATGTTTTTTGAAATTCTGTTGAAATTCATTTGAAACGATGTGAATACAACTGAATGACCAAACTTTCAGTTTCACGTTTTATTGCAAACACTGTTTTAAAACTCAATCTTCTTTAAAAACAGCACGAAACACCTCGCTGACTTTTCCGGCACCGATGACTTTAATTTTGAACGCCGAAAAATCTAACCCTTTTTGATTGTATTTTGAGATATAGATTTTTTTAAACCCGAGTTTTTCTGCTTCTTTGATGCGTTGTTCGATGCGCTGAACAGGGCGGATTTCACCCGAAAGCCCGACTTCGCCGGCAAAACAAATGTCCGATGACATGGCAATATCCAAATCGGACGACAGCACGGAACACACAACGGCAAGGTCTATTGCCGGATCGTCCACACGGATACCGCCGGCAATATTCAGAAACACGTCTTTGGCGGAAAGTCTGAATCCTGCGCGTTTTTCCAGCACGGCAAGCAACATATTCAGTCGGCGAATGTCGAAACCGGTGGATGCGCGTTGCGGCGTTCCGTACGCTGCGGTGCTTACAAGTGCCTGCACTTCAATTAAAAACGGTCGCATACCTTCCACACTTGCCGATACGGAAATTCCGCTCATCGGCTCATCGTGGTTGGAGAGCAAAAGTTCCGACGGATTTGTAACTTCGCGCAAGCCGCTGTTTTGCATTTCAAAAATTCCAAGTTCGGACGTTGAACCAAACCTGTTTTTGCTCGCGCGCAGGATGCGATACATGTAATTGCGGTCGCCCTCGAATTGCAAAACCGTATCGACAATATGTTCCAGCACTTTCGGTCCGGCGATGCTGCCCTCTTTGGTAATGTGTCCGATGAGAATGACCGCCACCGCGTTTTCTTTGGCATAGCGCATTATTTCCGTTGCACATTCGCGGATTTGACTGATGCTGCCGGGTGTGGACTCGGAACGTTCGGTATAAATTGTTTGTATAGAATCAATTACAATAATGCTTGGTTGAATTTCTTCGGCAATTTGCAAAATATTTTCCAAACGTGTTTCGCTCAAAATTAGCGCATCGGACACATCGCCCATAATACGTTCGGCGCGCATTTTAATTTGCTGTAAACTTTCTTCGCCCGAAACATAGAGTAAATTTTGGTCGGGCATTGCAAGCGCAACTTGCAACATGAGCGTCGATTTTCCGATTCCGGGCTCGCCGCCGATAAGAACCAGCGCGCCGGGCACTAATCCGCCGCCGAGCGCGCGATTGAATTCGCCGTTTCGCGTGTCGATACGTTGTTCTTTTTCAAACGTAATGTCTGGAATTTTTTGAGGTTTTGCCTGCACTTTACGTTCAATCTTGCCCGAAGATGAGGCACGCTGCGTAACTTCTGTTTCTTCCTCAATCGTATTCCATTGCCCGCAAGCGTTGCATTTTCCTGCCCATTTCGGATATTTTGCGCCGCAACTTTGGCAAACGTATATGGTTTTAATTTTAGCCATGATTCTATTTTTTACAAAAATAAATATTTCGGCAAGAAAATATGTTTTACAGTTCGGAATGACTAAAAATTTGTCCAAATCTAAAAAAAACTCTATTTTGCAAACGATTTCGCAAACATAAAATCACAAAAAAATGGAAACATCAATCAAGATAGGCGTACTTGCCGAAACCAAAACTCCGCCCGACCGCCGCACAGCCATTACGCCGGAACATGCCGTTGAAATTCAAACTCGATACTCCAATGTTCGTGTTGTCGTGCAATCAAGTGCTATTCGTGCATATTCCGATGATGAATACAGCGCCGTCGGCATCGAAATTGTAGATAATGTGAGCGATTGCGATATTCTTTTTGGTGTAAAAGAAGTCAAAATTGAGAAACTCATTCCCGAAAAAATGTATTTTTTCTTTTCGCATACAGCCAAAAAACAAGATTACAACCGTACGTTGTTACAAGCTGCCTTAGAAAAAAATATTCGGTTGTTAGATTATGAATATCTGACAGATACGCGCGGCGCACGTTTGGTTGCATTCGGACATTGGGCAGGAATTGTCGGCGCATACAACGCCATGATTGCTTTGGGCAAACGCACCGGCGCATTCTCACTCAAACGCGCCGTGGAATGCCACGATGTAAAAGAAATGTTTGAGGAACTGAAAAAGATTGAACTTCCGCCGGTAAAAATCGTCCTTACAGGCGGCGGACGTGTAGCACAAGGCGCGCTGGAAGTCCTTTATACGCTTGGTTTACTGCAAGTTTCGCCTTTTGATTTTTTGCATAATTCGTACAACGAAGCAGTCATCACACGCCTCGACCCTGTTCATTATGTTGCACGAAAAGACGGTTCGGACTTCGATTTGAATCATTTCTTTGCAAATCCGAAAGACTACGTTTCCACGTTTGCACCTTATACAAAAGTTGCGGAAATGTACATAGCCTGTCATTTTTGGGACGAAGACTCACCCGTATTTTTTACAAATGAAGATTTGCAATCGCCCGATTTTAAACTACATGTTATAGCAGATGTGAGTTGCGATATTGCGGGTCCGATTCCATCAACGATTCGGTCATCGTCTATTTCATCGCCGTTTTACGGATTTAATCCGAAAACACTCGCAGAAGGCGATGAGTTTGCACAGGAAAACATTACCGTAATGGCTGTGGACAACCTGCCCGGCGAAGTTCCGCGAGATGCTTCCGATTTTTTTGGAAACGGTTTGTTAGACAAAATTTTTCCGGCGTTGTTTACCGAAGACATGCAACACGTGATAGAACGCGCCACGATTACACGCAACGGTAAGCTGACAGAGCATTTTGCTTATTTGCACGATTTTGCAAACGGCTTAGAATAAATTATACAGTGCTTGTAAGAAAACTCATAACACATTGAAATACTTAATATTATAGAAATATTTCGTATCTGCTCAAAAAAGGATGACAGAGCTTTGCAGATTTGTGTTTATTAAATCGTAACAGAAGAACAGATGAATGTTCAATAACGAATGATAAAGGAACAAACGCATTTGCCTTTGTTCCGGATAATCTACATTATTACAATACTTTAACGTTTACAAAAATGAAAGAAATTAGCGTTTGACATTCAACATTGGTTATTCTTCGGTTGGGTATTTAATTGTGCAAAAAAGAGATTTTACCATACGATATTGAGCGGATACAATATTTCTACTTGAATGTTTTAAGAAATTCGAATGAATACAGTAGAAATTCGATTGAAACTAAAAAAACAATGAATGACTACTTTTTGACTATTGAATGACTACTAAATGACAAAACATTCGATTGAAAAAATGGCTATAATTTACATAAAATCAAAGATTTACACGTTTTCTTACAAACACTAAATATCAATGTTTTGCAATTGCCAAACATGCGATACTGACTGTTGTGCCTTCGATTTTTAAAATTTCGTCGGCACAAGCGACGAGTGTGGAGCCGGTTGTTACAACATCGTCAATAAGTAAAATATGCTTGCCGCGAAATCGTAGCGGATTTGAAA
Organism: Draconibacterium orientale; assembly: GCA_020718265.1. Classification (GTDB taxonomy): domain Bacteria; phylum Bacteroidota; class Bacteroidia; order Bacteroidales; family JAADGE01; genus DYOJ01. Next base: position 7,145 of record DYSM01000032.1, read on the forward strand.
TATCGAACACCGATTCCACATTTTTGCGACGCTCTTCCAAATTTTTCTTAGTTTGAGTTTCCGTAAATATTTTGCGGACAAGCGTTTGCGTGTCTTGCGGAATAGTTGTGCTTTCCGACAATCCTGCGCCGATGCGCTCGCTTTGGTTGTAGCCGCGTGTTTTCAGTTTTTTAGGATGAAGCGGAACGGGAACAATCAAATCAATATCTTTAAAAACAGAATCTTGCAATTCGCTTCCGAAATATTTTCCCATTACAAACCCGATTTGCGGCGCGTTTTTGTATTTCAAATTATGAATCAGATGCCTAAACTTGCTGCCTTTTTCAAAAATATAAAATGCTGTCGCATATTTTACAGTTGTGATACCGTAAAAAAGTTCGGCTACTGCATTGATTTCTGGCGTTTTATGAAAATTTGTACGCGGCAATTCATACAAACAACTTGTGCACAAAAGTTCTTCACCCTGAACTAAGTTTCCGTTACACGCATGGCATTGGTTGGGGTAAACCAACTCCAAAAAATGCCTCAAATACGAAATTAAAGCTCTCATGTGATTTTTTTATGAAATTTTCGAGAAAAAGTTTTATTATTGTAAACTTTTTTTAGAATTTTATGCAAAATTTCTTACCTAAAAAAAGTATATTTGCAAATTCTAAAAAAATCGAATACAAAGTAAACAATTTTAAACATAAAAATCCAATAAAATGAAGAAAATAAGTATCATTTTCGCCGTAGTTTTCGCAATTGCCGCAGTAAGCTGCAACCCCAAAAAAGAACACAAAACCGACGATACCGAGATTGCCGACATCTCTGAAATTGTTGAAGATGAGTCAGATGTGATTGATGAGTATGACTCAACAACAGAAAAAACAGTTGTTGTAGATACTGTTAAAAAAGACACAGGTGCCGTTGTTGTGAAGCCGAAAAACGAAGGCAAAGAGCCTATTATGGTTGAAAACGAAGACGGTTCCGTTAAAAAAGTAGGCGATGATGAGCTGAAAAAAGAATCATCGGCACCACACGTAAAGAAATTTTATGTTGTAGCCGGAAGTTTCAAAAACATTAACAACGCCGTTGAATTACGCCAATTCTTCAAAAAAAGCGGTTACCCCGCCATGATTCTGTATCCTTACAACGGATACAACCGCGTGGCAACAGGTTCGTTTCCCGACCGAGCATCGGCAGAAAAAGAAGTTAAAAAATTCCGCTCAATGAATCTGACGTACGAGGGCGGAAAAATTGAATATTGGTTACTCTGGAGATAAAAAATATGGCAACAGAAGAGAAGGTTTTCCCAAACAACATGCGTTCGACGGAAAACCTTTTTTTCGATTCCGACAAAATAATTTTACAATTCATTCGTATATTAAAAGTCAATGAACTCTTCAAAATCGTATAATCAAACTTATAAAAATTAAACTGATGAGAACGTTAGGAATATTAGTTATCGTTACACTGTTGAGTCTTTTCGGATTGAGGGCTACTTCACAAACTGTTTTTTTGTATCAAGGTGTTGAAGACCAATTGTCTTCGGAGCAACTTGGAGAAATTTCAACCGCACAAGGTTTTGTAGAAAAAGCAGAAGCTTCTATAAAAAAAGCAGAAGGCATAGAAGCGTCCTATGCGGATAAGAAAAAAAAAGAAAAGAAATATGAAAAGAAAATTTGGGAGGCCAAAAAATTCAGAATTGATGCCGAAGTAAAATATTCCAGAGGATTTTCCGTAGCAACAACAGTGTACTCGGCATTCATAAACGAGGCTAATTTCTATTTAGATTCCGACAAAGAAGAAGCAAAACGCTTAGACTCCGAAGCTATAGAACTCATGGGAACGGCAGACAATCAATTATCTAAGCTAAAGAAAGTCGCCGGCGAGAAGAAAGCGCTCGAAAAAATGAGTTCGTCCAAATTAGGTTCCGAATTAGCCTCATCGCATAAATTAATAGAAGATGCGTTGGAAAAACAATTCAAAGCCATGGAACTCTATTTAAAACAAGCCGACAAGAAAAAATACGATGAAAAAGACCGTCAAGCGTGGGATGAAGCACAAAGCATCAATACTGTAGAAGCTTACGAAGAATATGTTACAAACTTTTCGAGAGGCAAAAATGCCGCAAAAGCGCGCGAAAAAATAGAAGAACTTAAAAAAGAACCCGAAGTTGTGGTTGATAGCTACGACCAAGTGAACCCCGAAGTTGCTGTAGCCGGAATTACGTTCAAAGTTCAAATTGCGGCTTCGAAAATTCCGCTTTCACACGCAAAACTTTCGGCACTGTATTCACAAACCGATCAAATTGAGCGCCAACGCGTTGGCGGACAATACAAATACAGAGTCGGCAATTTCAAATCGTACGGCGAAGCTGCAAAAAAGCGCGATCAAATGCGCGTATCCGGAGCACCCGATGCGTTTATCGTTGCGTTCGATAAAAAAAATACGCAGATTCCGGTAACCGATGCTATGAAAAAATAATGTCGAACTAAATAAAAGTAAAATCAAAGCCTGTCCTTAAAAGACAGGTTTTTTTTGTTACTTTTGTCTTTCAATAATTTTTGAAATTTCCGAATTATGGGGCAAAAATGTGTGCATTGCGGCGAAGATTGCGGCAAGAATCCAATCATGTGGCAAGACAAACCGTTCTGCTGCAACGGATGCAAAACTGTATATCAACTTCTTAATCAAAATAAACTATTTTCATACTACGAAATTCAGAATACGCCCGGAATCAAAGTAGAAACAGAAGATTTTGGTTCACAATACGCGTATTTAGATAAAGACGAAATCAAACAACGTCTCTACGAATTTTATGAAAGCGATGTAGCGAAAATCACACTATATATTCCGTCAATCCACTGTGCATCATGCGTTTGGCTGCTCGAAAATATGAATTTGCTCAACAAGGGCATACGCCATTCGATGGTCAATTTTGTAAGAAAAGAAGTTGCCGTAACCTTCAACGACAAAGAAGTCAGTTTGCGCGAAATTGTTGAGTTATTGGCATCTATTCATTACATTCCTCAAATAACACTTGACCGTTTAGATTCAAAAGCAGAAAGCAATTCGGCAAATCGTGCCTTGTTGAAACGCATCGGCGTTGCCGGTTTCGCCTTTGGAAATACCATGCTGCTGAGTTGGCCCGAATACACGCAAAGTGCCGACGGACTTACCGACCAATATCGACTTTTGTTTGGCGTTTTGAACTTAATGTTTGCAATTCCTGTCGTGTTTTACAGCGGCAGCGATTATTTGCTTTCGGCATACAAAAATCTTCGCAAACGCATGATTAGCATTGATTTGCCTGTTGCAATAGGTATAATGGCAATATTTCTTGAAAGTGCCTTCGAAATTGTAACTCGCATGGGTGCAGGCTACATGGATTCGCTGACCGGCTTCGTATTTTTTCTGCTCATAGGCAAATGGTATCAAGGCAAAACCTACAAAGCCTTGTCTTTTGAACGCGATTACAAATCCTATTTTCCGGTTGCTGTAACCAAACTCACGGAAACCGGCGAAGACAGCATTCTTTTGGAACATTTGCAAGAAGGCGACCGGATTTTGGTTCGCAATCAGGAATTGATTCCTGCCGATTCTAAATTATTGAAAGGCAATGCGTTCATAGACTACAGCTTTGTAACCGGCGAATCTCGACCGATACCAAAACGTGCCGGAGATGAAATTTTTGCCGGCGGACGACAAATAGGAGAAGCCCTTGAATTGGAGGTTTCTAAAAAAGTAGAACAAAGCAAACTAACAAAACTTTGGAATCAGGACGACAAGGAAAATACAATATCAAAATTAGATACAGTAACAGACAAAGTCGGAAAACATTTTACTATTTATGTGGTTTCAGTTGCAGTAATAAGTGCAATTGTATGGGCGTTTATCGACGTGCATCAAATATTAAATGTCTTCACATCCGTTCTCATCGTCGCATGTCCGTGTGCACTCACACTCACTTTGCCGTTTACGTTCGGAACAACCATGGGCATCTTCGGACGCAAAGGATTTTATCTCAAAAAAACAGGCGTTGTTGAAAAATTTTCAAAAATCGACACTATTGTTTTTGACAAAACAGGAACAATTACATACTCTGATTCTCTGAATGTTACATGGAACGGCGAACCTCTAAATAACGAAACAAATTCAAAACTAAAATCACTCACGCGCCAATCGACACATCCGATGAGTGCAGCAATTTACGAACAGTTAAAACCCTACGAAAATATTGAAATTCAAGAATTTAGAGAACTCCCGGCACGAGGAGTCGTCGGCTTCTTCGGAACAGATAAATTCAAAGCAGGTTCAGCGGAATTCATTTTCGGAGACAAGCCCAAGCCCGAATTTCGCGGTTCAAATGTGTATATTTCTGTAAACGAGAAACCTATCGGATTTTTTAGTGTTGAAAATAAATACCGAGAAGGTTTGTCAGAAATCATAAATTCGCTCGATAAAGAATACGAACTGCACCTCATTTCCGGCGATAACGCTTCGGAAAAAGACAATTTATTGCCGATGTTTAAAGATGCTAAACGCTTGAATTTCAATCAATCGCCGACAGATAAATTGGAATATATCAAAAATTTGAAAGCGCAAGGCAAACATGTTTTAATGATTGGCGACGGACTGAACGATGCCGGCGCATTGTCCGAAGCACACGCCGGAATTTCGATTGCCGATGATATTTACCATTTTTCGCCCGCCTGCGATGCAATTTTGGAAGCCGGAAAATTCTCGGCACTGCAACGCTACATTCGCTTTACCAAAACAGCCATTCGAGTTGTAAAAATAAGTTTTTCTATCTCGTTTGTTTACAATATTATAGGCATATATTTTGGCGTAACCGGTCAGCTCGAACCAATCATTGCCGCAATTTTGATGCCTGCAAGTTCCGTATCTGTTGTCGGATTTGTAACTTTAACAACACGAATTTTGGCAAAAACAAAAAAACTGTAATGCGCATTTACGTCATATTTGGTTTGTTATTTTTTCAAACTTTAAGTGCATATTCACAATCACTTAGCTCAATTCAGTTCATCGAACCCGAAGTCAAATTCGGAAAAATTGTGCCTACAAATACATTTATTCCAAAAACGCATATCCAACAGCGATTCGGACTGAACATCGGCAAACTAAATCTGGGCGGAAATGATTCGTGGCAAAGCTTTTACAATTATCCAAACACAGGCATAACGCTCGAATATGCCAAACTCGGACTCGATTCCATGTTCGGAAATGCCGTTTCTGTTTTGCCTTATATTGAATTTCGCTTAGGACAAAAAATCCCGAAATCGTTCAGTTTTCACATCAGCTTGGGCGCATCGTACTTCGATACGCCGTTTGACAGTATTACGAATCCGACCAACAAAGCCGTAGGTTCGCATGTTACATGGGCGTTTCAATTGTTTGGTTATCAGAATATTTACACTAATAACAGATTGATTCTGAGGCTCGGCGGCGGCTACATGCACAATTCCAACGGACACACGAAGTTGCCAAATTTCGGACTAAATTCTGCAGCTTTAAGTTTGTCGGCGCAATTCTTACACGCACAATCAGAAGTTTCAATTTTAGAAGAATTACCCAATCATCCTTCAAATTTGAGTAGAAATTTCGGCTTAGAATTCAGACAAGGGCTTGGTTTTCAGGCATTCGGAGGAACAGCCGCTCCGATTGGCGGTAATATTCGGCAAGTGTTTTCTTCGGAACTTTCAGTTTCTGTTTTTTTTCGCCGATATTTTAAATTTTACGGCGGATTTGCGTTTCGGTATTATCAAAATTTTTACGATTATCTTATTGAAAATCAAATAAATAAACTGTCAAATCGCCCGAAATTGAATGCTTCTTCGTTTTATTTTTTCTTGGGAACAGAATTTTTAATCGGGCATGTTGGTTTGGATATTCAGGGAGGGCTGACGATTTTTAAACCGTTTTACAAAAAATTTGATTCCGTGTATCAACACAGTAAACCGTTTGATTATTGGTTGAAATATCTGTTTCCGTCGCGCATGGGATTGAAATTCTATTTGTTCAATACACAATATCTTCCTAAAAATAATGTTTGGACAGGAGCGCACATTGCAGCTAATTTCGGCGAAGCGGACTTTACCGAAATTAGCTTTGGATTTGTACATATTTTGAAGTAATTTATTGGAATCGGACTAAAATAGATTCGTCGTCCAATTCTTTGGACAGAGCTTTGAGTGTAGAGATAGGGATGTCAAAAATATCGAGCATCATTAGTCCGTCCACGCAGTAGTTGAACAGCGGATCTACGTTGAAACCCAGCAACTTAGCATTCAATCCGATGTATTTTTTAAACAAAACGGGTGTTCGGTAATTGGGCTCAATGTCTTGAATAAATTTGTCTAACTTGGCAACATCGCTGCTGGTATTTCGGATGAAGGCTTCGTTATCGAAATTTGGGTTCTCTTTGATTTTGAACTTCATACGCGGCGTGATGTGTTTCGCCAATTCGTAATTAAAGAAATTTGTTTTAAAGAAATCAATAATCAAACTTTGCGAAAATTTTGAAAAATCGTTGCTGATACTTGCGGGTCCTATCAGGTAACGGTATTCGGTATGTTTCAGAATAAAATATAAAATGCCCTTCCAAAGCATAAAAAGCGAGAGCGGACGACGTTGGTATTCTTTGAGGATGAACGAGCGTCCCATTTCAAGTGATTGATTCAGAATGGGATAAAATTCGGGAGCAATTTTAAAAAGCGATTGAATGTAGAATCCTTTTACGCCGTAACGCTGCATAATTTCGTCGCCGCGCCCGATGCGATACGCGCCGGAAATGCGTTTATTGGTGTTGTCCCAAACGATTAATTGATTGAAATACAAGTCGAACTCGTCTAAATCCAGACTTCGGTTTGTGCCCTCTCCTACTTCTCGGAACGTAATTTCGCGCAAACGTCCAATTTCGTTTAGGACGTTCGGAATTTCGACCGACGGCGCGCACATACAACTGAACTCGCTGCTGTTGAACAAGTGGTATTTCTCGCGCATGAGCTCAATTTCGGGCAAAAGTTTGTCCAAAGGTACAGGGTCAATGATTGTTTCTACTTTTTTCACGCGTGGAATAAATTGTGGTCTGAAAAATTTTTTGACTTCAAAAGGTGTTCCCAATGCGTACGTTTTTGCACGCAAAAGTCGTCCGTAAAGTTCGAGGTCTTTAAATTCATTTTGCTCTTCGACGCTGACGGGGCGACCGATGCGCACATGTATGACTTTTTTTGTTTTGTTAAAAAATTCTTTTGGTAATCTAACTGATTGTAAAAGAGGATGTATGCTGCCGAGCAAATGAAAGACCCAACTGTTGTTTCCCTGAAAATAAATTGGCACAACGGGCACTTCGGCTTTTTTTATGAAATTCAGAAATCCGTTTTGCCATTTCACATCGGAGCTTTTGTTTAGTCCCGATGCTTTTGAGATTATTCCGGCAGGAAAGATTCCGACGGCATTTCCGGCTTCGAGGTGTTGAATTGTGGCTTTGATTTCGGTAAAACTAAATTTTTCCGGATGTGTGTTTTCTTGCTTGTTTACCGGAATTGAAAAATCTTTAAGACTGTCGATTTTGTGCAATAAATAATTTGCAAGCAGCTTGTAATCAGGGCGTTTTTCCCGCAAAATTTTCAAAAGAATCAATCCGTCCAAGCCTCCGAACGGATGATTTGAAACCGTGATAAATGCGCCCGATGTCGGAATGCGTGCAATATCTTCGTCGGCAACTTCAAATTTAATTCCAAGTGTATCCAGCACAGAATCAATGAATTCAATCCCGTCTTTATCCAAGTTTTGAGAGTAAATTTGGTTGATTTTATTGAAACGTTTAAGTTGAATCAAGAACTTTGCAATGAAATCGGTATCAAATTTTTCCGCATAAATCGGATTTACAAAATCCATCGCTGTCAATTTATCCATATATTCAAAGGTGTATTTTAAGGGTTCGAAAATATATGTTTATTTGATTTCGTATTTTCTTATTGTGCCGTTTTGAACCGTAATGAGCTGCCCGGAATATTGCGGACGCACATCGGACGATACGTTTTTGAGTTTGTATTTCATTGTGAATGATTTACTTGGCGTTGTTTGCCAAAAAATGCTTACAACTCCGGATTCGTTTTTTACAATCGCGCCCTGCATATCTGTTTCGCTAAATTCGGAACCTGTCGGAATGCGTTCGATGAGCTTTGCCGTCATAATTTCCGAAAACGAAAATGTTACGCTGACATCATAAGAGCCGTCGGCGTTTTTCGCGGAAATTGAACGCTCGCAAGGCGCAACGGATTTTACGGTTTCCGAGTTGTCCGTTGTTGGGACAGTTTCGGTTTCGGTTGGCGTAACGGTTGTGGTTTGCTTTATTTCGGTCGGCTTTTCTGTGCTAATTTTTTTTTCGGTAGGTTTGATTTCTGCGACAATCGGATTTGACACCCAACCGTGCCTGTTTAGGTAGATATAACTGAAAATAGTTTTGGTTTCGATATTTTTTTGAGTGATTTTTTCCGAAATTGTAAATTCGTATTCAAGTTCAATTACGGATTCTTTTGGAGTTCGCAACCATGTGTATGTCAGTTCGTTATTTTTGTAAACAACGTCTGCGCCGCCGCTTTGTTTCGATTTTACAATTGTATTTTCGGGAAATTTCTGATTAAATTGAGCGTAGCTCAGCAGTCCGTCTTTTTGGATTTGAATATTAACGGTATAAGATTTTCCCTTTTCTATTGTTTTCGGAAAATTATCAAGCACAGAGACAACACTCTGTGCAGAGATGTATTGAACAGATATTAAGG
>DYSM01000346.1 GCA_020718265.1 Draconibacterium orientale
AGTTGTTCGATGAGTTCAAGAATATTTCCGTCCATAAAAACAGGCAGATTATATACAGTATAGCCGATACGATGGTCGGTGATACGCCCTTGCGGGTAGTTGTAGGTGCGAATTTTTGCCGAACGATCGCCGGTAGAAACCATTGTTTTGCGTTTGGACGAGATTTTGTCCATATATTTCTGATATTCGAGGTTGTAAAGCCGTGTTCGCAATTCTTTCATGGCTTTTTCAGTATTCTTGATTTGCGATTTTTGGTCTTGACAAATCACCACCAAACCCGAAGGAATATGCGTGAGGCGAATAGCGGAATAAGTTGTATTTACTGATTGTCCGCCGGGTCCGGAGGCACAGAATGTATCACGTCTGATGTCGGCATCTTTGAGTTCTACATCAAAATCGTCGGCTTCCGGAAGCACGGCAACCGTAGCCGCCGAAGTATGAACCCGCCCTTGGGTTTCGGTTTTAGGAACGCGTTGTACGCGATGCACGCCCGATTCGTATTTCAGAATGCCGTAAACATCTTTTCCCGAAACATCGAAAACAATTTCTTTGTATCCACCGGCTGTTCCTTCCGTGAGTCCCGTAACTTCTACCTTCCATCCTTGAAATTCGCAAAATTTACTGTACATGCGAAACAAGTCGCCTGCAAAAATACTTGCCTCATCTCCGCCCGAACCTGCACGGATTTCGACAATAGCATTTTTCGCATCTTCCGGGTCTTTGGGAAGAAGAAGAATTTTAATTTCTTCTTCCATTTTATCGCCTTCTTTTATCAATTTATCGATTTCTTCTTTTGCCATTTCTCGCATTTCTTCGTCTTTTTCAACGGCAAGAAGTTCTTTTGATGAAGTGATATTTTCGAGTATCAATTTGTATTTGTTAAACGCCTCGGCAATTGGTTCGAGGTCTTTATACTCTTTGTTAAGTTTGATATAGCGTGCCATATCGTTGATAATATCAGGTTCGGCAATGAGTCTTCCGACTTCCACGAACCGAGAATGTACACCGACCAAGCGGTCTAATATGAGTTGATTTGCCATTTATTTATAATAGACTTGGAATTATTTTGGAGATTTATGTTTGATGCGATATAAATTTTGTTGCAAAAATAATAAAACTATAGTTTTTTGCAGAATATTGTTAATCAGGTTTTTGTTTTTAATTCATTTTGATTCTCGAAGTATTTTTTTCATTTGCTCTTTCAAATCATTAATATTTTCGTTTATAACTTGCCAAATAATTTGGTAATCAACACCAAAATATCCATGTATCAGCCTGTTTCTCATTCCGATAATTTGACTCCAACGAATGAAAGGATATTTATTGAATAGATCTTGCGATAAATTATTCGCAGCTTCGCCTATGATTTCAAAATTTCGTATTACCGCATCAATAGTTTTGTCATCATTAATAAATTCGTTGTAATCCAGGTTATAGACATATTTTTGAATTTTTTCGCATGATTCAACGATGTCTTCAAGTAAAAGTAAATCATTTCTTTTAGACATAAATTAAATCGTCCTTTATTTGTTCAAAATATTTTGGTTTTATGGCATTACGCGATACTAAATCTATTTTATGTTGCAAAATATTTTCTAATTCGTCAGCAAGAGTAATAAATTCAATACCTATACTTTGCGAAAAATCCACTAATATATCAACATCACTGTCATCGTTACTGTCGCCGCGACTTACGGAACCGAAAACCGCCAAATAACGAATGTGATATTTTTGGCTTAAATATGATTTGTGTATTCCTAATTTATCTTTTACATCAACTAAGGTTTTCATAATCGATATTTTGTTCTATTGAATCTTTAAGTAATCGAAATACACCATGCAAATTACTTTGCAAAGATACGAAATTAATATCGAAATTTTCCAAACTCTGTTTCAATGGTCAGTTGTTTTGTGTCGGAAGCTTCGCAACGACCTATAATTTGTGCTTCAACATTAAATTCGTGGGCTATGGAAATCATTTGTTCGGCACTTTGCGTGTCGGTATAAATTTCGAAGCGATGCCCCATATTGAAGACTTTGTACATTTCCCGCCAATCGGTTTGCGATTCTTTTTGTATTTCGCGGAATAAGGGCGGGACAGGGAATAAATTATTTTTGATGATATGAAGTTTATCGACAAAGTTCAAAACCTTTGTTTGTGCACCGCCCGAACAATGTATCATGCCGTGAATCGCGGGTCGCAATTCTGCTAAAATATTTTTAACAATCGGTGCATAGGTTCGCGTTGGAGAAAGGACTAATTTCCCGAAGTCCGTATCGAGTTCGGGAACTTTTTCGGTCAATGATTTTGATCCGGAATAGACCAAGTTTTCGGGAATCAGCGAATCGAAACTTTCGGGATATTTTTGTACCAAATTGTGTGCGAAAACATCGTGTCGTGCTGATGTTAATCCGTTGCTGCCCATGCCGCCGTTGTACGAACTTTCGTAAGTCGCCTGTCCGAACGAAGCAAATCCGACAATAACATCGCCGGGCGAAATGCCGTTGCAGGTGATTACTTCGGAACGTTTCATGCGTGCTATTACCGTAGAATCGACAATAATTGTGCGTACCAAATCGCCGACATCGGCAGTTTCTCCGCCCGAAGAATGAATGTTGATGCCGTATTTTCGCATATCAGCCAGAAATTCTTCGGTTCCGGAAATCAGAGTTTCGACAATTTCGCCCGGAATAAGGTTTTTGTTGCGTCCGATTGTAGATGACAATAAAATATTATCAACCGCCCCAACGCACAATAAATCGTCGGTATTCATAACAACTGCGTCTTGTGCAATGCCTTTCCAAACCGATAAATCGCCTGTTTCTTTCCAATAAATGTATGCCAACGATGATTTTGTTCCGGCACCGTCGGCGTGCATCACACAACAGTATTCGGGGTCGCCTCCCAAAATATCGGGAACGATTTTGCAAAATGCGTTTGGGAAAAGCCCTTTGTCGATATTCTTTATCGCCTTGTGAACATCTTCTTTCGATGCCGATACGCCGCGTTGAATGTATTTTTCGTCCATGGAGGGAAACTGAAAACTAAAAACTAAAAGTGAAAAACTAAAAGTGAAAAACTAAAAGTGAAAAACTAAAAGTGAAAAACTAAAAACTAAAAGTGAAAAAC
>DYSM01000347.1 GCA_020718265.1 Draconibacterium orientale
TAATTCCAATGTCGAAAATTCAGGAAGATTCATTAGTGCTTTTTCAAGCTAAAACGGATTCCGAAAATTAAACAAAAAAAACTACCTATTTACATATATCTTTTAAATGTTATTATTAAATTTGTCGCACTCAAACAAAACTATACAAAGCTAATTGATAAATAAACCAACATTATGAGTAAAAAAGTAATAGATTTAGAGCAAGTCGTGGTTAAGTTTGCGGGCGATTCCGGCGACGGAATGCAGCTCACCGGAACCCAATTTTCCGACACTACGGCACTCGAAGGCACCGATTTATCGACCTTTCCCGATTATCCTGCCGAAATTCGTGCTCCGCAGGGAACCGTCGGAGGAGTTTCCGGATTCCAATTGCATTTCGGAAAAGTAGTAAACACTCCGGGCGATTTCTGCGATGTTCTGGTTGCCATGAATCCCGCAGCCCTCAAAGCAAACAGCCGTTGGCTCAAAGAAGGTGGTACTATTATCGTGGACAGCGACCAATTTACTGACCGAAATCTCGAAAAAGCAGGTTGCAAACTCGATAAAGTTAAAGAATTTGCTCAAGAATACAATCTGATAGAAGCACCGATTACAGAACTCACCAAAGCAAGCGTACTCGCTTTAGGGCTCGATGCAAAAGCTGCCGACAAAAGTAAAAATATGTTTGCACTTGGTATCGTTTACCATATTTTTGGTAAAACATTAGAACATACCGAAAAATTCTTTGAATACAAATTCAAAAACAAACCCGATGTCGTTGCAGCAAACAAAGCCGTACTCCATGCAGGTTTCAATTATGCCGATACCATCGAAGCCCTGCCTTCGTACCGTGTTCACACCGCAACCATCGAAAAAGGACGTTATCGAAGCATCAACGGCAACACCGCCACTGCTTGGGGACTTTTAGCCGCTGCCGAAAAAGCTCATCTACCATTCTTCCTCGGTTCATACCCCATCACTCCTGCAACCGACATTATTCAGGAAATAGCACATCGAAAAGATTTAGGTGCCAAAAGTTTTCAGGCAGAAGACGAAATCGGAGGGATTATGACTTCTATCGGTGCAGCTTTTACAGGGCATTTGGCTGCTACTTCAACTTCCGGACCGGGCTTGGCTCTCAAAACAGAAGCCATGGGATTAGCAGTGATTACAGAATTGCCTTTGGTTATTGTTGATGTACAGCGAGGCGGACCTTCAACCGGATTGCCCACCAAAACCGAACAATCCGATTTATTTCAAGCCATTTTCGGACGAAACGGCGAAAGTCCTATTCCCGTCATTGCAGCAAGTACACCTTCCAATTGCTTTAATTACGCTTTTGAAGCCGCTAAAATAGCCTTGGAACACATGACGCCTGTTCTTTTATTAACAGATAATTTCCTCGCAAACGGCTCCGAACCTTGGAAAATTCCGGCAATGAAAGATTTTCCCGCAATCAAAACAAAACTTATCGCCAAAGATGCCAAAGAATATTTACCCTATTTGAGAGACGAAAATCTTGTACGTCCGTGGGCTGTTCCGGGAATGAAAGGTTTTGAACATCGAATCGGCGGCTTAGAAAAAATGGACATCACCGGTACGGTATCTTATGTTTCCGAAAACCATGAATTGATGACTCGATACAGAGATGAGAAAGTTAAAAAAATTGCCGATTTTATTCCCGAAATTGAAGTTGAAGGTGATAAAGATGCTGATTTCTTGCTCATAGGCTGGGGTAGCACCTACGGACATATTACAACAGCCGTTAGAGAATTACAAGCCGAAGGAATGAAAGTAGCACACGCACAATTCAGCTACATCAATCCACTGCCTAAAAATACAGCAGATGTTCTGAAAAAATACAAAAAAATATTAGTTTGTGAACTCAATTTAGGACAATTTGCAAACTATTTACGCATGCGACACCCCGAATATGAATATCTACAATTCAATAAAGTTCAAGGATTGCCATTTACAGTCGCAGATATCAAACAACATGTACACAAAATTACGGAGGGCAAATAATCATGACAGAAGAAAAAACATTATCAAAATACGATTTTAAAGAGTTTAAAAGCGACCAAGAAGTTCGATGGTGCCCCGGTTGCGGCGATACCGCCGTGCTCATGGCTGTTCAAAAGGCAATGGCAGCTCTCGACCATAACAAAGAAGATTATGCCGTAGTTTCCGGAATCGGCTGTTCATCACGCTTTCCGTATTATATGAACACCTACGGATTTCACGGCATACACGGGCGAGCCGGTGTTTTGGCTTCCGGCGTTAAAGCCGCAAATCCCAAACTTTCCGTTTGGCAAATCACCGGCGACGGCGATGCTTTGGCAATCGGAGGAAATCACTTCATACACGAAATTCGCCGAAATATCGACGTAAATGTTCTCCTGTTTAACAACGAAATTTACGGATTGACAAAAGGACAATATTCGCCCACCTCTCGTTTTGGGCAAGTTACAAAAACTTCGCCTTTCGGAACCATTGAGTACCCATTCAATCCCGGCGAATTGGTGATTGGATCACAAGGCAAATTTTTTGCACGAACATTAGATGTTAATGTAAAAGAATCGACCGATGTTTTTATTGCAGCCGATAAACATAAAGGCTGTTCGATTGTAGAAATATTGCAAAACTGTGTGATTTTTAATCACGGAGTACATTTTGCAATCACATCGAAAGAAACCCGCGATGATGCTCAATTGTGGCTCGAACACGGAAAACCAATGATTTTTGGAAAAGATAAAAATAAAGGTTTGGTTTTGGACGGTTTCAAATTGAAAGTTGTAACAATTGGTCAAAACGGTGTCAAAGAATCCGATATTTTAGTTCACGATGCCCACGAAAACGACCCTTCCTTGCATTTGGCACTGATTAATATGAAATTGCCCGATTTCCCGGTTGCTTTTGGTGTGATACGCGATGTTGAATATCCAAATTACGATGATTTGATGACAAAACAAATTGAAGAAGTTCAATCGAAATCGAAAATAAAATGTATGGACGATTTACTCAACAGCGGAAGTACGTGGACAGTTTAATATTCTGTTAATTATAAAGGACTTTTTCAGAGTCCTTTTTTTTATAAAATTTTACAAAAGATAATAAATGTCATTTTATAAAGAAAAATTAATG
>DYSM01000348.1 GCA_020718265.1 Draconibacterium orientale
CAAAGAAATGATATACTTCTAAACTATACCTGCATTTCGATACCATTTAAAAAATGCAAATTTCGATTCTTGATTTGCATTGTATGCTTTGATTTTCTTGTATTGCTCCAATTCCTCCCAAGCACTAAGCACCAAGCACTAAGCTATTCGCCGAACGGAACGGTTTTCATGCCGTAATCGTCGCGCAGAACTTTAAATTCGGTGCGGCGATTGAGCTGATGGGTTGTTTCTTTTTGTTCTTCGGTAGCCAATTTGTTGATAAATTCTTCGTTCAGAATATCGCCTGTTTTCAAGAAATCGAATTTCTTTGCCATTTTATCATCAACTTTCTTCGGATTTTTTTCGCCGTAACCAACGGCTGTCAGTCGGTCGGCTTTGATTCCTTTTTCTATGAGATAATCGACAACGGCTTGTGCACGCCGTTGCGAAAGGTCTTGATTGGCAGGGTCGGAACCTCGAAAGTCGGTATTCGATTGCAATTCTATGGTGATATTTGAATTTATTTCGAGGGTTTGAACCAAATCGTCTAACGAAACTTTCGACTCTTCTCGCAATATGGCTTTCCCGAAATCGTATTCGATATTCGGGAGTTCGATTGATGAAATGATTGGAGCTAAATCCAGAATCACCTCAAAGGTTTTACTTTCTTTTTCGCCTTTTGTCGATACATTGACTTTTGATTTCAGATATTGTTTCTTCGACCCGATAACGGCATAATCTACGGCAGGTTTCAGATTGAACCGGAACGAGCCGTCGGTTCCGGAAGTTGTTTCGAGTTGCGAACCGTCGTCGCCTTCAAGCACCACTTCAACTTCGGGAAGTTTTTCTTCGGTTTTAGAATCTTGGGCAAAGCCTTTGAGTGTAAATATCATACTCGGAACCTCGAATGAATATATTCTGTCGCCTTTTGATCGCGACGATGAGAAAAAGCCTTCCGTTTTGTTTTCAAAAAATACGATTCCAAAATCATCGAAAGGAGAATTAAGGGGATATTTTAGATTTTGCACATCCCAACTTGTACCGTTTGGTTTGGCAACAAACATATCCAAACCGCCCATTCCGGCGTGCCCGTTCGATGCGAAATAGAATTCTCCGTTTGGTCGCACGAACGGAAACATTTCGTCGCCTTTTGTATTGATTTTTCCTCCCATATTCACGGGCGCGTTCCATTTGGACGATGTCGAAGAGCGTTCGGCTTTCCAAATATCTTTTCCGCCACGCGATGCTTTGCCGTCTTTTCCTGCATAATCGGAAACGAAATAAATTGTCAATTCATCTGCCGAAACATAAGGGTCGCCAACGGTAACCGAGCTGTCGGCAAAGAGTTTCACCAATTCGGCATCGCCCCATTTATCGCCCGAAAATCGAGAACGGAATATTTGGCAACCGGTTGCACCTTTATCTTGCTTGCATCGAGTAAAATACATAATTGTTCCGCCGCCCAAAACACAAGCAGCTCCTTCATCGAAATTGGAATTTACACCTCCTTCTACGGGTACGGGAACGCTCCATTTACCTTTACGGTCGAGCTGTGCGAAGAAGATGTCGGCAAAATTTTCGCCGTTTACTTTGTTCACGTCCGTTCCGTTGGTGCTTTGGCGTGTGGAAGTGAAAAACAGGTCGGACTGTCCGTTTCCGAATGTCGGACCGTAATCGGAGACTTTTGAGCTGAGGTCTTTCACTTCGCCCACCACGTGGCGTGTGGGGTCGGCTTTCCATTCGAGAATGAGTTTGACGGATTCCAGTCCGTTGATTCCGCGTTCATCGTCGGGAACCAAGGCTTTGTATGCCTGATATTGGTTTTTGGCTTCATCGTATTCTTCGAGCGATTTCAGTGCATCGGCGTAATAGAGAATTGCCTCCGGATTGGTCGATTTGTTTGATATAGCTTTTTTATACCATTTTTTCGCACCTTTGGGGTCGTTGATTTTCCTGCTGCATTCGCCGAGTTTGAAGGAGATTTGAGATTTTTCGTCTTTCGCCGTTGCTTTGTCGTAGAGTTTTTCGTACATCTCTGCCGCATTGAAGTATTCTCCGGTTTCAAATGCTGCATCGGCTTTTTTTGTGGCTCGCGACTGGGCTGTCAGTTGTGTCGCGAATAAAAGGAGAATAAGATTGAGAGAAACTAATTTTAGTAAATCCATACAGCGTGGTTTTGCGTTGTTCAATTAATTTTGTTCCGAAAAACAAAGGTAAATAATTTTTCGGAATTTTGAAGATATGCAAATGTGATTATTTGATGTGTTAATTTGATGATGTGGTGATGTGGTGATTTTTTGTTGTGTGGAAAATAATGTAAAAACTGCCGTGCGACTGTCGCAACGTGAAAAAATAATGTGAAAACCGGCATGCGACTGCGGCATCGCAAAAAAATAACGTGAAAACCTCGGCTCGCCGTAGTTTAGCGACAGCGGAAAAATGAAAGAAATACTTTAGCGGGAGGTTAAAATACTTTAGCGGGTTGAAGAAATACAAATTCCATTGAAAGAAATACTTTTGCGGATTGAAGAAATACAAATTGTATTGAAAGAAATACTTTAGTGGATTGAAGAAATACAATTTGCATTGAAAGAAATATTTTTTGATTATGTCAAGTCAAAATCGGATGATCAATTAATTTGTAAACTTTTTTCAGGACGAGGCAGTTGTATATTGTTGTTCAATTATTTCAGGGTATTCATGCCAGATTTTTCCAATTAAAATCTTTCCGTTTTCTTTTTTGTTTCGTTTAACCTTATCGGCTCCCCAAGTTCCCCACTGTTTGAAAAAGAATGCTATATCATTAACTTCGCATTGTTTTTTAATATTTAAAACCCATTTTTCATCCATTGGTCTTGCTCGATTTCCACTTTCTCCTCCAACTATTACCCAATCAATATTTTCAAGGTTTATTTTTTCAAGGTCTTCAAGCAAAGGTTCAATCGAAAGGAATAATACTGTTGCATTTAAATTTCTTAATTTATCAATTCTCGGTAAACCTTCTTTTTTATTTTCAACAGTAACACCCAACCAAATATTTTTAGGTATTGCTCTTTTTGATAAATAATCAAACATACGTTCTGCTCTTTTTGTGAGAATTTGATATGTGTGTTGCGGTGTGTTTTCTATTACATTAAAAAT
>DYSM01000349.1 GCA_020718265.1 Draconibacterium orientale
ACATCAACACATCATCACATCAACACATCATCACATCATCACATCAACACATCATTTCTTCTTCTTTTTCTTATCCTCACTCACATCTTCCAAAATATCTTTCAAGCGTTTCGGTCCGGCGTTGACGACTTCCGGCGTTGAACCGTCGGCAAAGAGTTTGAAATTTTCGATGTATCGAGCTGCCAAAGCATCGTATTTTTGCCAATATTCGTCCTTGTTGCCCCATGCGTTTTCGGGAATAAATACATCTTCCGGAACGTTGGGACAGGTGAGAGGCACTTCAAAGCCGAACAATTTGTCGGTACGGAATCCTACGTTGTCCAAAGCTCCGTTCAGCACGGCATTAAGCATATTTCTTGTGTGGCGAATGCTGATACGCTTTCCGACACCGAATTTTCCGCCCACCCAGCCTGTGTTTACAAGCCAAACTTTGGAGCCGTGCGATTCAATTTTTCGACGTAATAAATCGGCATAAAAAAACGGGTGATGAATCATAAACGGTGCACCAAAACAAGCACTGAACGTAATTTCGGGTTCAATTCCGAGTCCCATTTCCGTGCCGCCGATTTTGGAAGTATATCCGCTGATAAAATGAAACATCGCTTGGTTGATATCTAAACGTGCAATGGGAGGCAAAACGCCTTGTGCATCGGCTGTTAAAAATATCACATTTTTGGGGTGATGATTTACAAATTTTTCGGGTACCGAATTCGGAATAAATTCCAAAGGATACGAAATGCGTGTATTTTCGGTCAGTCTGTCATCGTCCAAATCAATGCGGCGAGATGTTGGGTCGTAAACCACATTTTCCAAAATAGAACCGTAGCGGTGTGTACATTCAAAAATTTCGGGTTCGGCTTCTGCCGAAAGGCGAATCACTTTGGCATAGCAACCGGCTTCGAAATTGAAAATTCCATTGTCGCTCCAACCGTGCTCGTCGTCGCCGATAAGGCTTCGTTCGGGGTCTGCCGAAAGCGTGGTTTTTCCTGTTCCCGAAAGTCCGAAAAACAAAGCAACATCGCCCTTTTTGCCGACATTTGCCGAACAGTGCATTGCCATTACGCCTTGCAAGGGTTTTAGATAATTCATCACCGAAAAAATTGTCTTTTTTACTTCGCCTGCATACATTGTGTTGGCAACAATTGCCAATCGACGAGAAAAATCAATAATAACTCCTGTTTCAGTAAGAGTTCCGTCGATTCGAGGGTCGAGTTTAAATTTCGGCGAAGCAATCAATGTAAATTCCGGAATATGATTTCTGTACTCCTCTCGTGTTCGGGGTTTCATAAACATATTTCGTGCAAAAAGACTTTGCCAAGCCGTGTCGGTGATAATGCGAATTGGCAATGCAAATTCGGGGTCGGCACCAACGTATAAATCTTGTACAAACAATTCATCGCCTTGCAAAAATGCTTGAATCCGACTGAAAATTCCCGAAAATTTTTCGGCATCAAGCGGGCGGTTGTATTCGCCCCAATCTACGTTGTCGCAACTCGTGGGTTCGTTTACAATGTATTTGTCGTTGGCGGCACGGGCTGTCCATTTGCCGGTGTGTACAACGAGCGAACCGCCTGTCATCATTCGGGTTTCGCCTCTGAAAATGGATTCTTCGTACAAAGCCGGTTCGGGCAAATTCCAGAAAACACGTTCCAGATGCACCAATCCGATGTTGGCTAATTTAAAATCCGCAGCCAAATCGCCCGCATTTTTTTGTGCGGGAGTTTCAAACTTTAAATATTTTGCCATACCCAGTCCCTCACTAATTTACGTTCTCCGATATACAATTCGTTGGGCGAATTGGGGTCGAGAGCCCATTTTATACGTTCAATTCCCTGCGTAATCTCTTTTATTGTTGTATTATAAGATAGTCGTAAATATCCTTCCATACCAAATTCTATTCCCGGAACAACTGTAACACGGACTTTTTCGAGCAGAAAATTGGCTAATTTGATTGAATCTTTTTCGTATGCACTAAAATCGGCAAACATATAAAAAGTTCCGTCGGGTTTTGTAACTTTCACGCCGTCAAAGGCTTTCAGGCGTGCATACATGATATTTCGGTTGTTTTCCAAAGTTTGTCGCAAGGCATCGACACTCGATTGTACACCGTTCAAAGCTCCTGCTGCTGCGGCTTGCAGAATAGGAGACGGAGCCGAATTGGTGTGTGCTTGCAAATTGGTCATCACTTCAATTATCTGTGTGTTTGCGACAGCCCAACCGATACGGAAACCGGTCATGGCATACAATTTCGAAACTCCGTTGATGACGATGATTTTGGAATTATTATCGTAATTTTTTGCAAAATCGAAAACGCTGTACGGTTTCTTCCCGTCGAACAACAAACGATGATAAATATCGTCCATAATCAAATAGATGCCTTTCTTTTCGCAAAATTCAACGATTTCGGCAATAAATTCGGGCGGATAATAAGCACCTGTCGGATTGTTCGGACTGTTGATAATCATCGCTTTGGTGTACGATGTAACTCGTTTTTCGATGTCTTTCAGGCGAGGATAAAAACCGCCGTCTTCGGCATAAACAGGCACGCCGACTGCTCCAATCATCTTTGCCATTTCCTGATAACTCACCCAATACGGTGCAGGATACAGAATTTCTTCCTGCGGATTGAGAATTGCCTGCATTGCGAAAAACAAAGCCTGTTTTGCACCTACCGAAACCAAAACTTGCTCGGGTTGCGGGCGAACGTGATAAAATTCTTCGGTGTAGCGAATGACGGCTTGTTTTGCCTCCACCGTTCCATCGGGCGGAGAATAGCGAACTTCTGCATTGTTCAACATTGCCGCTGCTCGTGTAATGGCATCGAGCGGGGCTTTTCCTCTGGGTTCGCCGCCACCGAGATGGATAATGGGCTCGCCTTTGGCTTTCAAAATAGCTGCCGTTTCATTGAGTTTCAGCGTTGCCGACTGTTTCAACGAACGTCCGATTAGACTTAATGACATATTAAATGTAATTAGGAATTAGGAATTAAGAATTAGAAATCAGTACTGTGAATTGTTGCTGATTTTGAGTGTAAATATGAGAAATTATTTTGTATCTAAAATTATGTTTAATGACAGATTTTTATTTTTTTTATTTTTTCGGTAACGTTTTCGATAGG
>DYSM01000350.1 GCA_020718265.1 Draconibacterium orientale
AGTAATTTAACTTTACAAACTTTCAACTTTATGACTTTTTATACTGAACTCATCATTTTAAAAAGAAAATTAGTTTAGAAATGCGTCTTTTGACTTGAAACATCAAATTGTTTTTCTAAGGAACTTGTAGCTGTTTGATGTAATATTAAACCGAATTATAATGTTCGCATGTTTGCAGATTTATTTGTAAAATTTGAGGCTTTTATGCCTTGTATTTTTGTAAAACTTTGTTTAATACGCCTTGTATTTTTGTAAAAAATCAAATGATAAGCCTTGTATTTTAGTAAGTTTTTTTTATTTATGCCTTGTATTTCTGTAAAAAACGTATGTTTTTGCCTTGTATTTCTGTAAAATTATGCCTATCTTTGCCTTGTATTTTTGTAAAAAATAATCTAAAATAGAAGAATATGTATTTGAATAGGCTGATAGATAATGAATTGACTAAATGGAAAAGCGAAACCGACTGCAAACCGTTATTGGTTCGAGGAGCGCGGCAGGTGGGAAAAACGCAAACGATTCGAAATTTAGGAACGCAATTCACGCATTTCATAGAAATAAACTTTGAATCCGACAAAAAAATTCACGCCCTTTTTGACGGGAATTTATCGGCTTCGGAAATTTCGGAAAATATTTCCGCGCTTTACGGCAAACCAATTGAAAAAGGAAGAACGCTTCTGTTTTTTGACGAAATTCAAGCCTGTATTCCGGCCATTCAAGCGTTGCGATTTTTCTATGAGCAAATGCCCGGTTTGCATCTCATTGCGGCAGGTTCGCTCCTTGAATTTGCACTTTCGGAAATTCCTTCTTTTGGTGTCGGTCGCATACGTTCGGTTTTTATGTATCCGTTCTCGTTCGACGAATTTTTAATTGCCGTAAAAGAACACAAATTATTGGAAATGAGGCAGAAATCGAATCCTAAAAATCCGCTTAATGAGGCATTGCATGAAAAATTGCTTCACTATTTTCGCAAATTTCTGATTATTGGCGGTATGCCGGAAGTTGTATCCAATTATGTAAAAACCAATGATTTAAGCAAATGTTTTCTGATTCTGAACGATTTAAAAAATTCATATTTAGACGATTTTTCAAAATACAAAAAAATTGTACCGGCACGCAGAATTTCCGATATTTTTGATTCTGTGGTATCACAATCGGGCGGAAAATTTGTTTATTCAAAAGCTCAAAGTATAGATAATCAGAAACAAATAAAAGAAGCTCTACAACTGTTGATTCTTGCCGGACTTGTCATTCCTGTAACCCACACATCGGCAAACGGTTTGCCGCTCGGTGCAGAAACGAACGATAAAAAACAAAAAATGCTGCTTTTAGATACAGGTTTATTCTTGAATATTTTGAATCTCGATATTTCAGAACTTATTCTTAATGAAGACTTTACAACGATAAACAAAGGAAATTTGACCGAAATGTTTGTAGGTTTGGAACTCTTGAAATACGCTTTGCCATATCAAAAACAATCGCTGTATTATTGGCATCGTGAAGCCAAAAGCAGCAATGCCGAGTTAGATTATGTGATTGCAAAAAATGGCAAAATCATTCCGATTGAAGTAAAATCCGGAAAACGAGGCGCAATGCAAAGCATGAACATTTTTCTTGAATCCAAAGATTTAGAAAAAGGAGTTCGGATTTCGGGTGAAAATTTTTCTGCTTATGACAAAATTGAAGTTTATCCGCTGTATGCAGTCAGAAATTTAGTGTAATGTATTGAATGATAATAATTTCGGGTATTTTCATGTTTTAGCACAGCAATCGTTTGCAGTTTCAAACGGAATCTTTATTTTTACGCAAAATTAATTCAAAAAAAATATAAAAAATATGTCAAAAAGAACCATAGTTTTAATGCCGGGCGACGGTATAGGCAAAGCCGTTTTGGACGAAACCGTCCGCGTGTTGGATGCCGCAGGATTTGAAGCGGATTACGTTACCGGCGACATCGGCTGGGAATTTTGGTGCAAAGAAGGCAATCCGCTGCCGCAACGCACCATTGATTTGCTCGCAAAACACAAAGTTGCACTGTTCGGTGCAATAACTTCCAAACCCAAAGACGAAGCGTTCGACGAGCTTGCGCCCGAACTGAAAGAAAAAAAATTGGTGTATTCCAGCCCGATTGTCGGTTTGCGCCAACATTTTAACTTGGAATTTTGCGTGCGTCCGTGCAAAAGTTACAAAGGCAATCCGCTGAATTTCATTCGTCGCGGTGCCGACGGCGGCGTGGAAGAACCGCAGGTGGACGTGGTCATTTTCCGCCAAAACACCGAAGGACTCTACGGCGGCGTGGAATGGAGCAATCCGCCCGCGCAAGTGTACGACGCGCTGATGACGCACCCGAGTTTTAAGAAAAATTTCGGAACCGTGCCGAAAGAAGAAATCTCAATTTCAACCCGAATTTTCACAAAAGAACGCACATACAACATTCTGAAAGGCGCATTTGACCACGCTCGAAAATTCGGATACAAGTCCGTTACGCTTGCCGAAAAACCAAACGTAATTCGTGAAACGTCGGGCATGATGTACAAAATGGCACTCAAAATGCAAAAAGAAGATTATCCGGAAATTGAACTTTGGAACACCAACATCGATGCGCAAATGATGTGGCTGACCAAAAATCCTGAGGATTATGGAGTTATCGTTGCCGGAAACATGTTTGGCGACATCGTATCCGATGCGTTTGCCGGACTTATCGGCGGACTTGGCTTTGCGTGCAGCGCGCAGTGGAGCAAAGACGGCGTTGCGGTGTTTGAGCCAACGCACGGTTCCGCCCCGAAATATGCCGATTATCAAACTTCAATCGTAAACCCGATTGCGATGATAGAATCTGCCGTGATGATGTTGGAATACATTGAAGAATTTGAAATTGCGAAAAAAATTCGCAACGCTGTTGCCGAAGTCATTGCCGAAGGAAAAGTGCAAACCTACGACATGAAAAAAATGCGCGGCACACAAAGCGTAATCAACAACGGCGCGGCTTCCACCACACAAATGACCGATGCCGTGATTGCAAAACTTTAACAATGAACAGTTAGCAGTAAACAGTTATCAGTTATCAGTTATCAGTAAACAGTTATCAGTTATCAGTTATCAGTTA
>DYSM01000351.1 GCA_020718265.1 Draconibacterium orientale
AAATAAATATATTCCAACTACTTGTAACTACTTAGTTTTCAATATTAAAAATTTTGAGCTGAATTATTGACAATCTCTCTGTCCAAATGAAATCATGCCAAATTTTCCTATCTAACCGATATTTTGCAGAGGGAAGGTTTTTTACGATATTATTTTTTCGTTCAACTCGGATTTCAAAAATTCTGAGGTATAACTTTCCGTATTTTCGGCTAATTTTTCAGGTGTTCCGGCGAAAATTATTTCGCCGCCCGCAGCACCGCCTTCTCTGCCGATGTCGATAATGTAATCGGCGGTTTTAATAACGTCCATATTATGTTCTATCACCAGAACTGTGTTTCCCCGGTCGGTAATTTTATTGAGCACATTGAGTAAGATGCGAATGTCTTCAAAATGCAAGCCGGTGGTGGGTTCATCGAGTATATAAAAAGTTTTTCCTGTATCTCGTTTTGCCAATTCGGTTGCCAGTTTGATGCGTTGTGCTTCGCCGCCCGAGAGGGTTGTTGAGGCATGCCCAAGTGTCAGGTAGCCCAACCCAACCTGTTGCAGAGCAACCAGAGTCCTTTTTATTTTTGGAAAACTGTCGAAAAATTCAATTGCAGCATCAATTGTCATATCCAAAACATCGCTGATGGATTTCCCTTTGTAGCGAACTTCCAAAGTTTCGCGGTTGTAACGCCTTCCTTGACACTCTTCGCATTGAACATAGATGTCGGGCAAAAAATTCATTTCAATGGTTTGCAGCCCGGCTCCCGAGCAGGTTTCGCATCGTCCGCCTTTTACATTGAACGAAAAGCGACCGCTTTTGTAGCCTCTGATTTTCGATTCCGGAAGTTTTTCGTACAAAAGTCTTATTTCATCGAATAATTTGGTATAAGTTGCCGGATTTGAACGCGGTGTTTTGCCGATAGGCGATTGGTCAACTTCTATTACCTTATCAATATTATCGAGCCCTTCAATACTTTTATATAGAAGAGGAGCCTTGTGTGAACCGTAAAAATGCCGGCTGAGAATGCGTTGTAATGTTTCATTGATGAGTGTCGATTTCCCACTGCCCGAAACGCCGGTTACACAAATAAACAAACCCAGAGGAAATTCAACATCGATATTCTTTAAATTATTTCCGCTTGCACCTTTCAAAACAATTTTTTGTCCGTTGCCATGACGTCTTTTTGCGGGAATTTCTATTCGTTTTCTTTTTAAAAGGTAATCGGCTGTCAATGAATCCGATTGGTTGATATTTTTCGGAATACCTGCCCATACCACGGTTCCTCCGTGTTTACCGGCAAAGGGTCCCATGTCGATTAAATAATCCGAAGCCAACATCATGTCTTTATCATGTTCTACTACGATTACTGAATTTCCGGTATCTCGCAGCCGTTTGAGCGATTCAATTAAGCGATGATTATCGCGTTGATGTAGTCCTATGCTTGGCTCATCTAAGATATACAACACATTAACCAATTGCGAGCCTATTTGAGAAGCAAGCCGAATGCGTTGGCTTTCGCCGCCCGAAAGACTTTTCGAAGTGCGGTTCAGGCTTAAATAATGCAAGCCCACATCAATCAAAAAACTCAAACGGGTGCGGAGTTCTTTTAAAATTTCGTGTGCAATGACATTTTGCGTATCGGATATTTTTGTTTTGGTATTTTGAAGAAATTCCGTCAATTCTCTGATGTCCATAGCCGAAAGTTCGGCAATGTTTTTTTCGGCAAAACGAAACCATAGAGCTTCTTTTTTCAAACGTAAGCCGTTGCATGTTGGGCATTTCGTATTTTTAAAATATTTTTTTTCAAAAGATGAGGATTGGGGCGAAGTGCCGGCAGCATAACGATGAATGTGTGCAATGATGCCGTCGAAGTTTAATTTGAGATTTGAAGAGGCACCAAGCGGTGAATTTTCTAATGGTATAGCTTCTTCGGAACCATGTAATATTATCGACAGAGCTTCTTCCGGAATGTTTTCGACAGGAGTTTTGAGTGTGAATCCATATTGCGAGCCGATAGTTTCTAATTGTTTGAACATTAATGTATTACTGTACGTTCCAATAGGTTCTATGCCGCCTTTTTCGATGTTTAAACTTTTATCGGGAATGATTTTATTAATGTCTATTTCCTTAACAAAACCCAATCCGTTGCAATGCGGGCATGCACCTGCCGGCGAATTGAACGAAAATGAATTTGGTTCGGGTTCATCGTAAGAAATTCCGGTTGTGGGGCACATCAACATTCGGCTGAAATAGCGGGGCTTTTCGCCATCGGAACCCACCACAAGAATAATTCCTTTGCCGTGTTTCATGGCCGTTTCTACCGATGTTTTCAGCCGTTTTCGGTCTTTTTCCGATACTGCTAATTTATCAACCGTCAGTTCGATATTGTGTGTTTTGTAACGGTCGAGTTTCAAATTCGGTTTCATTTCTACAATTTCACCATCAATTCGGGCATGTAAAAAACCTTTTTTCCGCAGTGCAACAAATAATTCTTTGTAATGCCCTTTTCGGCTGCGGACAATAGGAGCCAGAATGAAGATTTTATGCTGATTGTATTCGTCCAAAATCAGATTTACAATTTGTTCGTCGGTGTATTTCACCATTTTTTCGCCGGTCTCATACGAATATGCCGTTGAAGCCCGTGCGAAAAGCAAACGCAGAAAATCGTAGATTTCGGTAACCGTTCCAACGGTTGAACGCGGATTTTTGTTTGTTGTTTTCTGTTCAATCGAAATCACAGGACTCAAACCGGTGATTTGGTCCACGTCGGGGCGTTCCTGAGTTCCGATAAACTGCCGTGCATACGCCGAAAATGTTTCGATATACCGGCGTTGTCCTTCGGCATAAATGGTGTCGAAAGCCAAGGACGATTTGCCGCTGCCGCTCAATCCGGTGATGACTGTGAGTTGATTTCGCGGAATATCAACATCTATATTTTTAAGATTATGAACCCGTGCACCGAGAACAGAAATATTATTTTTGGGCATTTTGAGTTTGAAAATGAATCGACAAAGATACTAAATTGCACATTATTTTATATTATAATTATTAGTGAGCCAAGTATAAAAAGTATAAAGTTTGAAAGTGAAAAGTGTAAAATCATTCATAATCA
>DYSM01000352.1 GCA_020718265.1 Draconibacterium orientale
ACAAATGTAATCCGAAATCGTAATGGTTTCGGATTTTTTTGTCAAAGAGCCAATGCCCAAGTTTCATTTGAACTATTTTCGTAACATCTGCATTGTAAAGGGAATAGCGGATAATTATTAGTAAACGCTTCGTAGTGTTTCGGCGCAAAATTTCGCATACTAAATTTACTTTCTACCGCAAATCCTGATTCAGAATTTTGCACAACTACAAAATCCACTTCGTTGCCGGTTGCAGTTCGCCAAAACCGCAAATTGTCGGCACCAAATTGCTCGCACAGACGCAAAAAGAGGTAGTTTTCAAGCAGTTCGCCTCTATCGATACGATTTTCAGGTTGTTGAAACAGATTCAACAGGATATTACGCAGACCAAGGTCGCCAAAATAAACTTTTGGCATTTTCGTTAATTCCTTCCGCAAATTTTTATAAAAGGGTTTTAATAAATCAATATGAAAACATTTTTGTAAAACATACAAATAATTATTTATCGATGTGGTTGATACCCCGAGCGTAGTCGCTAATTCATTCACATTGAGCAAATTTCCTGTTTGTTCCGCTAAAATCTTTAATAAACGATAAAATTTATCCGGATTTTGAATGTTTGCTTCCGAAATGTCGCGTTTAATATAAGAATTCATCAATTCGGTTAGAATTTCAATTTTCATCTCATGCGTATCTGCAAGAACTACAGCAGGATAGCCGCCATAAGTCAGATATTCGTCAAAATATACGGAAAGTTGAACACGATGCAGCGACAAAAAAATCGAATTTAGCCTAATGCGTTGCAATTCGGTATTCAAATCCGTTCTGCCTGTTTTGAAATATAGAAACTCATCGAACGTAAGCGTCCGAATTTCAAATAGTTGCTTTCGACCGGCTAATGAATCTTTGAATTTAGTATCAATGTAAAATGCACTACTCCCGGTGGCGATTATTTTCAAGTTTTCTGCAAATTTATCGTATAGCAATTTTAAAAAATTTGTCGGATTTTCCAGATATTGAATTTCGTCAATGAGCACATAAACATGTTCGTTATCAGTAGGTTTAGAAATATATCCAAAAATATTCTCAGGGTGCTCATTCAATTTTGAAAGTACGGTTATATCTTCCAAAGTCAAGAAGAAATATGTGTCATTCCTATCTGCAAGGAAACTTCCGATTTGCTTCAAAATCGTAGTTTTGCCGGTTTGTCGAGCTCCGACAATTATCACAAATCGTTTATCATCAATTCGAGCAGTTATTTTGTGCAAAATCGAGCGTTGAAGTTTCATAATCTAAACAAAATTCTTTGCCCCAAAGATACAAGTTTTATGTCATAAATATAAATTATCGGATATTTTTTACTTCAGAAATCAAAATTATCCGATATTTTTTACTTTGCAAATGAAAATTATCTAAATTAACTGAAAAAATTCCTTAGTTGACCGGAATTATTTCCGAAAGTGCTTGACCTGTCGAAGCGTTCGGAGCTTCGATTTGTAAGAAATTAGAAATCGTCGGTGCAATATCTGTAACAGAAACCTTGCGACTCACATGCCGGTGTGTCATTTTCCAACCGTAAAAAAGCAAAGGCACATGCGTAAATTCTCGGTAGCCGGAGGTTTGATTTTTTGTATTTTCGTTTCGGAAACCGGGTTCCAGCACAATGAGCACATCGCCGGAGCGTTTTCGATAGTAACTGTTTTGTGCGCGGCGTAACATGCCGTCGCCAAAGTAGCGGGTTTCTAAGTCGTTAGCCGTAACCGTTGCCGAAACTCCTCCAAATTCTATGAGGAAATTGGCAACTTTTGTTTGCACGTCTTTCAATTCAACTTTGGAATCTTCAATGTCGGTTCGGCGCAAATAAAGTTGGTTGGCAAAAAATCCGTCGATGAAACCGCCTTTGTCGTAAAGTGCGCGCATATAGCTGCGTAACAGCGACATAGCTGCTGTTTCCTTGAACACGCCCGTCGGCTGTTTCATGTCTTTCATAAACTCCTGCGAATCGCCGGAACCACGGTCGGCTGTTACGAAAATCAGACAATTTTCCATGCCCACGTAATCTGTTACGAACTCCAATAATTTTGCAATATCTTGGTCTAATCTCAAATAAATATCGGCATGTTCCAACGACCGAATGCCGAAATCGGGCGTAATATTCGCACCGGCAGAGAAACTTAACATCAACAAATCGGGAAAATTATCGCGTCCCAAATCTTCATTCACAATCGCTGACACGGCGAGGTCTTTTACAAGTGTGTTTCCCTCAGGCGTTTGATGCAAAATTGAAAAATTTCCTGCCGTATTTTTTAGTGCTGTCAAATTGTAAGGAAATGTTTTATTTCCGCCTTCAAACCCTTTTTCGTAGGACGAATCATCGCTCAAACTGCTGCGATATCTTGGCAAATCTTGCGAAAGTGTCCATTGTTTTTGACAATAAAGTTCCGATAAACCCTTGTTATTGAATCGACTAACCCAATTTGGCAGTTCGGTATAGTAATAATTTGACGAAATCCATTTGCCCGTTTTATTGTCGTACCACACGGCAGCATCGGCGGCGTGTCCGCCCGTGAGCGCCGCGCCGTAATCCTTGGGCGAAATGCTGATAACCTTTGATTGCTTGAAGGTTGCGGCTTTCAACTCATCGCCAATCGTATTTACTGCCAAATTGCGCGGCGACATGCCTTTGAGTTTTTCCTCTGTGCCCAACATCGCAGTTTTATCGTCGGACACGCAGTAAATTTCGTTTCCGGATAAACGCTGAAACCATTTATCGCCAACAATTCCGTGTTGCGAAGGGTTTGTACCTGAGGCAATTGTGGCGTATCCTGCCGATGATTCCGTAATCAAATAATCGTATTCAGCATTCGTAAATTGTGCTCCGCCAAACAAAAGTCGTCGGAAACCGCCTTCGCCAAACTGCTCGCCGTAACGTTGCAAAAAATCGGCACGCATACCTTCCACAACAATTCCGATGACCAATTTTGGTTTCTCCGGCGGCGTTTTACCTTGTGAGTATAAAGCAGTTATACTAAATATTGATGTAAAAATTATGCTGAAAATTATTTTCATTCCGATTGAGATTCAAGGATTTTTTAAGCAAAAGATTGCAAAG
>DYSM01000033.1 GCA_020718265.1 Draconibacterium orientale
ATATCTCAACATATTTAGTATTTCCGGTAGATGCTTCGCTGTATTCCGAGAAGAACACCGCGGGGGTGGTTACAGGCGTTGTTATTGTTATAACTATAGGTGTAGAATTTGTGAGCGACATTCCGTTTGTTGCAGAGGCTCTTATCGTAATATCTTCGGCAATATCGTAGCTCAAATCGGCAAAAGTTACAGCTGAAGTTCCGTTTGCCATTACTTTTGTCAATGTTCCGGACAATACACCTTTAGTTACTAAACCTATAGTAATTTCGGTATCTTCCGTAACATTTTGAGTAGCTCCGTTTATGTCTGCCGAAGTTACAGTCAGACTAAACGTTTGTCCTGTATATGGGCTTGCAGGAGTCTGTTCAGATACAATTAGCGTCGAAGCAACCAACGGATAGACAACTGAATACGAGTATTCTGTCGAATTTATTGTATAGTTTTCATCAACTACACCAATCATGTAATAAACCGTTGAGCCGTCTGCTTGTGCAGGAATGACACCGTTATAATTGTCGCCCGTATTCAAAGTCATAGAAACAGCGTTATCAGCTACTGTAACCGGCTGAACTGTTGAATAATACAATGTTGCGGTAAAAGTCGTAGTTGCAACGACATCTGCCGATACCGTAACACTGTTGCCGGATGTCGGAGACTGTGGCGTGTGCGATACATTGCTGATTGTAGGTTCCGCGGGCGGAGTAATCGGTCTAATCGTAACTGCAACAGCATCGGAAGTTGTAAGCGACATACCGGCATTTCCTACGGCATGAATGTTGATAACTTCAGCTGCATTATAGCTTAAATCCGTAAGAGCAACCGATGACGTTCCGTTCAAAATTGTTCCGGTTAATGTACCGGAAAGAGACCCTTTTACAACAAGAGAAACAGCTACTTCGGTATCTTGTGTAACATTCTGTGCAATTCCGTTAGCATCTACAGATTTTACCATAAGGCTGAAAATTTGGTCAACTTCCGGAGACGCAGGATTTACACCTGAAATTGCAAGTTTTACCGGCACGGTAGGTAATGACGTAACCGAACCTGCAAGCGTAACATCTTTTGATGTTGCACCTGCCGATGCAGCTGTGAGTGTAGCGTTGTAGTCTGTTGCCGTTTTACCGGCTGCTAAACGTACATACACAATTTTATCAACCGCGCCTGCGTTTGGAGCAATACTTAAATCTAAAGCTTCTGCCGAGAAATTAGTAGCATCGGTATAAGATAACTCGTAATCAGCCGGTAAGGCTACTGTAACATTTCCGGTCAAATCAGCACCTGTTATAGTGAATGATTGTGTTGCAGACGGTCCTGAGCCTTCAACATACGTGAAACCGCTTAATGATGCCGGATTTACACCTACCGCGGGGGTTGCAACCGCAGGAGCTGTCAGAGAAATCTCTCCGATAGCTATATTTCCGTTCACTTTAGTTCTATAAACCCACTTTATAAATCGCGTATCGGATTTAAAGCTTGAGAACGTTTGGGGAACGCTAACTCCGTTAGTAAGTGCAGTACTGTTATCATCTGTAAATGAATGCACTGTGGTGTAAGTGCTTCCATCAGCCGACTCTAATACGTCAAATACGCCGCTGAATGAGGGAGGAGGTGTGGCTCCCTGATTCCATTTCATGGTAAATGACAGAGCTCCTGGAACTCCGCTAAAATTGAGTATCAGATTGTCATCCTGAGTGTCAAATTTCATTTTTGGCGAAGTGGAATAATCTGTTCCCAAGTTAGTGTGCGTCAAACCTGTAACAGCCGTTGGCTTACCAAGGTCATACGTAAACGGTAAAGTTGCCTGCCCGAGCAGGTTATTTGCCCATCCTATCGAAAGGAAGGCAAACAGAAAAAATAATAGATTTTTCTTCATGTTATTAAAATTTAAAATAAAGTCCAAAGATAATTTATTTTTAGGACAAGTTGTGCAAACGTTTGTTAATTTTGTATTAATGTATTGTAAACAAAAAAAACTTTCCGGAATTTGAGAATTTCCGGAAAAGTTTTCTTTATTTGTGAGTTTTCTGCTGATTATTTTTGATAATTATGCATTTCAGTTACTTGATATTTCCCGTTTTTGAGATTTTCGGCAACGTGTGAAAATGCTTCAAGGGTTTTTTCGATATGCTCATCGGTGTGCATTGCTGTCGGTATCAGGCGCAACATAATTTTGCCTTTAGGAATAACGGGGTAAACAACTCCGGAGCAGAAAATTTTGTAATTTGAACGTAAATCTCTAATGACTTCGGATATTAACGCGGCATCGCCGTCAAAAAACACAGGGGTAACGGGCGACTCGGATACTCCGAGATTAAAACCTTTGTCGCGCAGGGCTTTTTGTAATTTATTTACTACATTCCAGAGTTTATCGCGCTGTTCGGAGCTGTTTCTGATGATTTCCAAACGTTTCAATGCACCTTTTACCATGGGCATCGGCAATGATTTTGCAAAAATCTGTGAGCGCATGGTGTAAGCCAAATAATTGATGACATCTTTTGTTGAGGCAACAAAGCCGCCGATGCCTGCCATAGATTTTGCGAACGTCCCAAAATAGATGTCCACGCCGTCTTGAACGCCGAAATGTTCAGCCGTGCCTGCACCTGTTTTGCCCATTGTGCCGAAACCGTGTGCATCGTCAATCAACAACCGGA
The DNA here is from genome assembly GCA_020718265.1 of Draconibacterium orientale. Classification (GTDB taxonomy): domain Bacteria; phylum Bacteroidota; class Bacteroidia; order Bacteroidales; family JAADGE01; genus DYOJ01. The sequence continues at coordinate 2,652 of DYSM01000033.1, forward strand.
ATTCATATTTTTGTTTGAAATCCACAATGGCTTTAATATTTCCCAAATCGCCTTCCATCCCGAAAACGCCTTCCGTTATCAGTAAAATACCGCCGCCCGATTGTTCAACGTATTTTGTGGCATGTTGCAACTGTTTATCCAAACTTTCCATGTTATTGTGCTGATAAACAAAGCGTTTGCCAATATGCAGCCGTGCGCCGTCGAGAATACATGCGTGTGAATCGGAATCGTACACAATCACGTCCTTTCTGTCCACGAGCGAATCAATAATTGAGACCATGCCTTGGTAACCGTAATTGAGCAAATATCCGGTTTCTTTGCCGACAAAAGTTGCAAGTTCCTGCTCGAGTTGCTCGTGAAACTTAGTTTGTCCGCTCATCATGCGTGCGCCCATAGGATATGCCATGCCGTATTCTGCCGCCGCATCTGCATCAGCTTTTCGCACATCGGGGTGATTTGCCAAACCGAGATAATTGTTTAGACTCCAAATTATCATGTCTTCGCCGTGGAACTTCATTACCGGTCCGATTTCACCTTCCAATTGAGGGAATGTCAAATATCCGTGAACAGCTTCGCGATATTTACCCAAATCTGTTTTGGAAATATCTAATTTCTTAAAAATATCCATATATTCTTTATTTAGTGAAAAATATTTTTTGCAAAGGTAATAATATTCATTTTTCCGCAGGTAATCTTAATCTATTTATTTTTTTACTGATTTTTTTTATGAAGTCAAATATGCTGTGATTTTTCTTGCACAGAATTAAGGATGAGTTCAGTATAAAAAGTCATAAAGTTGAAAGTTTGTAAAGTTAAATTACGGATAATAAGCAATTTACTTAAATTATAAAATATTTTCAAAAACACTGATAATCAAGCATATAGATTGTTTAGCTAAAATAAAACAGGCTTTTTAGACCGGACTCATGGATTTTAATATATCATGTATTTTTTTCTGAATTTCATCAAAAAAATAGAAAAAGACGAAACTTTTGCCCTAAATTTGTCGTAATAGTAAGTGTTTTTACTTTATCATAATAAAAATGAAAAATTACGCATTATTACCTATTCTAAAATTCTTGACAGTAATCGTTTTATTGTTAGGACTTAATTTTCAAACTTTCGCCCAAACCGGACCTGCTGGCGTGGGCAATTCGGGCGGAACATCGGGGCAGCCCGCCAATAAAATCTGGTTCGATGCCGCCGCACTCAGTTATGCCGATTTGGCAGCCGTGAGTACTTGGGCTGACAAATCGGGGAATGCAACCGATGCCGCGCAGGCTACCGCATCTCGACAACCTCAATTCCGAACCGGACAACTAAACGGCTTTCCGGCAGTGTTGTTTTACAATTCCGGCGGCGGAAATGAGGATTTTCTTCCCTTTAACGGAAATGTGATTGCCGCAACCGATTACACCTTAGTATATGTAGCTGCAAAACGAACAGCGGGAGCAAAATGGGTGATGGGCGGAACAACCAATTCCGGTGCAAATCAGAATTTGCATTTCGGTTGGCAGAGCGATACACAATTCAAATACCACCATTGGGGAAATGATTTCACCGGAACTAATTTGAATACCACCGAAACCGGCGGAACTACCGTTGGAACTTACGGAATTTTTACGCTTTTGTGCGACGATGCCGATGCTGCAAACGACCGATACGTTTTTCAAAATAATGCTCAAATCGGGCAAGGAGCAACCCCGACACACTTGGTTTCGTGGAACGGTGCCGGAATGGGCGGCTCGCCACAAGTTTCGAGTTATTCCGACATTAACATTGCCGAAGTCATTGCCTATTCAAACGCGCTAAATGCGGCGCAACTTCAAATTGTACATCAATATTTGGAAGTAAAATACGGCATTACAATTGCTAACGACCTTTATACACCGGATGCCGCCTACAAATACGAAACCGCAGGTATCGGTATAAAATCTTCACAAAAACATTCAAGAGCCTCATCATCAGGATTTTACATCTCGGAAGATGCCGGAACGCTTCATACAAACGGCGAGTTTGTGTTTTTCAGTCATAACAACACCACAAATTCTGCCGTTTTGACAGATTTACCTGCCGGCGTTGAAGAACGTTGGGCACGCGATTGGTTTGTGGACAAAACCGGCACAACAGCCGCCGATGTAAAATTGATTTTTGACCTCCCCGAAGGCATTTCAGGCGGGCAATATCCCGGAACGCTTGCGGATTACGTGCTTTTATATCGAAACTCAACTTCCGGAACTTATACAGAACTCTCAATTGCAGCCGCATCGGGCGATGCCGACCAAATTCAATTTTCGGTTTCGGACGCAAACTTAGCAGACGGCTACTACACGCTTGGCACAAAAGATAAAACTGCAAGCCCTGTAATCGGAATCAGCGGACGTACGTGGTATGCACTCATATCGGGCAATTGGGACAATTGGCAAGTGTGGACGCTCGACCCGGCGGGTATGTTACCTGTAAACTCGGGGCACGAAATTCCGCAAATTCATGACAAAGTAGTCATTCACTCCGGAAAAACCGTAACAGTCCAAGCTGTTTCAGGTGCAATAACGGTAGCCGGCATAACTCTCGAAGGTAAACTTGACTTGCAAAATACACTCGGACACAGTTTTACAACCATACGCGGCTCGGGAAAAATCATGATGTCTGCCGACAATTTCCCTGCCGGCAATGCCTCACATTTTTACACCGCCGGACAAGGCGAAGGAACGGTTTTGTATTATGGCACCGGATATTCACTGTCTGCAAATCGCGAATTTTTCAATGTAGAAGTCGAACTTACAAACTCTGCCGACATTTTGACACTCGCAACGGATTATCAAATTAACGGAAATTTTACCGTAAAAAAAGGAAAATTTCAAATCAACGATGCCACAAACGATGTGATTCGTAAACTGACCGTAAACGGAGATGTTTTGGTGGAAAGTGCCGCTCAAATTACGGTCGGAACAGGAAATCCGATTTTGACAAAAGCTTATGACATCGGAACCGGAAACATGCCCGATGACTTTGCTGTTGATTATCACGATATTTACCATAAATTTAAAATCTTCGGAAATTTCACAAACAACGGAACTATACGCCTGACAAACCAAGCTGTGCCCGATTACAACGATTTCACAACCACAGGTGCCGTGAGCGTATATCTAATGGGCAGTCAAGATAAATCCATGATATTGAACGGAATAACCGATTTTTACAACTTAATTATCAACAAAGGAACAGACAAAACGTATGTTCAAACCATTGTTTCGGCAAATATTGCAAATTTCAACCTTTACGGTGCAAATTCCTGCGGACGCATTACTGCCGGAGGTTATTCAACAGCTAATCCACTGGTACGCAAAGCATTGTGGATTCAAAACGGAACGCTCAAACTTACCGGTGCACTACTTATCCCAACACTGAGCGAAGGCGGCAATGAAGGCGGAAACGGCGACTTTGCCATCGGTCAAAATGCCTGCCTTTGGATAGCCGGCTCCGGAGTTTCGGTTTATGTTACCGCAACCGACTTAGCACAAGTTCCTGCCGGCGTGGACTGGATTGAAACAAACGGAAGCGTGCAGGCTTTATCTGTGTACGGTAAATTCAGAATTTCGGATGGCTATTTTGATACCCGAAACTCGGCAGGTTTTATTTTTTGGAACACAACCGACGCACAAGTGCAAATTGACGGCGGTATTGTGCACACCGCACAACTCCGAAGCGCGAACGGCGGCGGCGGCGTTGCCTCTTATGTTCAAACCGGAGGAGAATTTTATGTTGAAGGCAATGTTGTTTTCCCGACTGCCTCCGTTGACATAGGCTATCCCTTGTTCGGATTTGACGATGCTTCGGGCGTTTTCAATATGTCGGGCGGCGAACTCATTATTCGAGATGTTTGTGTTACGAGCGTACCGGCTGTAACAACCGTAAGCAACGCACTTTACATTCCGTCAGCCGAAGGTAATTACAACGTAACCGGCGGTAAAGTTATAATCGAAACCGCAAGCGGAAATACCGCCGAAATCGGTTGCACCGCGCCGCTGTGGAGTTTGGAACTCAAACGGCTTTCGGGTGCGGGAACTTCCGTAACTCGACTGACAAAACATTTAAAAGTTCTCAATATTTTGACCATAAATGCAAATACGCAATTGGATGTTCAAGATGATTTTGATGCTACGGATAAAGATTTGTATATCGGTAGTAATTTTGACTACCAAAACGGTGGTTCGTATCTTGCACATTCAAATACAACGTATTTTATCGGCGACCAACAGACGCAAATTTTGGTAAAAAATACCACAAACGCCGGCGAATTGAAATTCAACAATCTGACAATTCAAAAAAATCAGCGGTACACCACCACATCGTTTCATCCTGTCAGCGTAAACGGATATACGCGTGCGGCAACCAATCATCCGATAGAAATTTTGGGTGATTTTAACATCTCGCGCGGCGAGTTCGACTACAACCGTTGGGATATTCACCTGAAAGGAAATTTGGAAATCGTGGACGGTCAAATTATTGAAACCGATACACCCGACGGAAAACTTGTATTAAACGGAACAGCTTTGCAAACCCTCAAAGGCGCAACCGGTAAAGAACAAGCCTTCGGAAATTTTGAACTGAACAATGCCGCCGGCGCAAAACTTTTGTCCAATATCAATGTAACGAATTTCATTCTTACGACCGGAATTATGGATTTGGATATTTACAATTTGGATGTCCAAGGCGCAGCAAGTACAACAGGCACATACTCAACAACATTGATGTATCAAACCGCCGGAAACTCCGGAGACGGCGGTCTTTCGCTTTATATCAACGGAAACGGAACGTATTTGTTCCCGATTGGAACAAATGCAAATTCTTCAACCCGATATACGCCTGCAAGTGTTTTAATATCAGGATATTCCGACGACGGAAGACTTCAAATTAATCCTTCGGACGAAATTTTGTCCACAACCGCAACGCCGGACAACGTACTTTCGTATCATTGGCGAACTCGACACGCAAATTTTACGACATTGCCAACCGTTTCATACACATTCAATTACGATGAAAGTGATTTGGACGGTTCACTGAATGAAGCACTGTTCGTTCCGGGAAAAGTTTTAGACCAAACTCCATACACTCGTTCGAGTGAAAGCGATACGGAGGTTGATGAAACGCTGAATACCATTGTGTTCAACGGCAGCGGAAGCGGGTTTACACTCGAAAAAGCCGCTTACACAGCCGGTATGCCCACGCGCTTTGTCGGAACACCCAACATTTTCTTTACGCGAAACACAGGAGGTTATGCCGGAAAGTTTTGGACTGATGTTACCGCATGGTCAAATGTCGGATTCAACGGGGCAGCTGCTACAACGTATCCGCAAGCAGGAGACATTGTGAAAATCGGTTACGGAGGAAGCCCGGGCGCAAATAATCATCATTACATCATCATAAACAGCACTGTTTCATGTGCAGAAGTTGAATTTGTGAAAAATCCGAACGCCGGCGAACGCAACGGACGCATCGCTATTGTGGAAGGAAATACAGCGAATTTGAACCGTGTTTACGGCGAAGGCGAATTTAATACATTTATCAAAACTGCTTTTACAACAACTGTTAATGCTGATTTTCAAGAATTTGCTGAAAATACAAACAGCACATACATGTATAAGAGCGTTGATAACGCTACACATATAATTCCGGTCGGTTTCCCAACGGTTTATCCGAATTTGTCCGTTGAAATGCCCGGAACATTTATTTTTCCATACGATGTTACCGTAAACGGATATTTTAACACGTCAGGAGGTTGCAATTTGCAGTTTAATGATGGTGCTGCCGGCGATTTTCAAATCAACGGCGATATGAAAGCCGGAGGTTATCTGACCGGTAAAATCTTTTTCCCCGCCTCCGGCACTGCCCGAACGGTTACCGTGAACGGAAATATTGAGCTTGGTTGGATTCATGTTTTAAACTACCAAGTGAACAGCGACTGCGAAATTTCTGTAAAAACCGGCGGCGCAACAAATGTCGTTCACACGCTGAAAGTAGGCGGAAACATCAATATTTGGGGCGGAAATCGAGCCACAAAAGATGCTGTTTTCGACTTATTTACCGACAATACAGGCGGAGCAAACGTAAAATTGGAACTTTTCGGCGATAACGATAAGACATTCTACAACGCAACCGCACGTGTTTCTCAACTTTATCGTCTGGTTATGAACAAACAAGAAGGTAAGAAATTCGATTTTGATTATCCGTTTACTTTGCACGGTCCAACAGATTCAGACCCCAAAGCTCTCGAACTTATCAGCGGCGATTTATCTTTAAAACATTCAGGTATAAATATTTACCTCACAAGCGGCGGAGCGAATTTCCGAATTCCGAAGGAAGCCTCCTTAAACGCACAAAACGCAACCTTGCGTGCTTCCGGAATAAATACAGGTATTTGGCTCGACGGTGCAATGACCTGCGGCTACAACAGCCAATGGCTTTTAAATGAAGGCGATAACAATTATATCGAATACTCAGCATCAGGTTTATCAAAAATCGTTGTTTTTCAGGGCGATTTGTATGTAGGTTCACAAATTCGCCGCGCAACAAACACGGAGGAAGGCATTTTGACCTTCAAAGTAAATCATGCAAACAACGACATCGTTATCGGCACGGATAACTTCATTCCCGAAAACGCTCGCGGTGTATTTGAAATTCTCAATGCCGGCAGTGAATTCTATATGATTGCCGGTTCGCAAATCAATATTGTGAATGCGCAAGCAAATCCGACGTTCCCGACTTCGTATATCGCTCCGGAAACATACAGTCTGGAAGCCGGCTCTTACATCAATTTCGGAAACGATGCAAACACGCGCACAGCACAAACGATGGGCTTATATGCCGGAATTCCGCTGTGCAATATCAACCTAAATTCCGTAAACAGCCCAACCGTAAAATTGTGGAACGTTCCGCTGACTCTTACTGAAAGTTTGAGTATCGAAACCGGTGCAACTCTAAGTTCGCAAGGACATAACATTACACTTGCCGGACATTGGACGAACAACGGAACATACACACACGGCAATAATTTGGTTACATTTAACGGAGCTTCTGCTCAAAATTTGGGCGGAACGGCGACCACTACATTTTACCAACTTACAAAAAATACCGCAAACACCGTAACCTTGCAAAATGATATTACTGTTTTGGATGATTTGACAATTTCGGGCGGAACACTTGCAGACAACAGCAACGATATTTCGCTTTACGGCGATATTTACAACACCGGCACACACACTTACGGCGGCGCGGGCAACGGAATTTCATTTTTGAATAACAATCAGCAAAAAATCTTCGGAAACAACGGCATTTACGGCAAATTGACTTGCAACAACGCATCGGGTGTAAAATTAGATGTCAATGCCGACAAAATTTTTATCAATAATGCACTTCAACTGGAAAACGGGGTGTTTGATATTGCCGAAAACTTATTGACATTACGCATTAATGCCCAATTTATTGAGCAAAATTCGTACTCAAATCTAAACATGGTGCAAACCAACAACTCCATCGGCGATTTCGGTATAAAAAAATACTTCCCCGCAGGTGCAGGCTCGTTTTTGTATCCGATTGGCTCTGCCGGAAAATATACGCCTTTGACAGTTACCGTTTCACAAAATTCGAGTGCCGTAGGCTATTTGGTTGTAAAAGCCGCCGATGAAGTGCATCCGACAGTCCAAGAAGATGCCGAAACTCCCGACACCGAAATTGTAGATACCGACAATGCACTCCAATTTTATTGGACTTTGGAGGCAAACGGATTTACAGACGGAAGCGGCGTGGTGGAAATGTGCCACGTTGCGGGCGATGCTGAAACAACAGCACCTTATACCACAGCCGATTACATCACTGCACGTCTGTTGCAAAACGGTTCCGGAAATTGGAATCACTACGATTGGGCAGATTACGTGGAAGCCTCAAACAAATTGGTATTTTATTTTACAAATGCCACAGATGCCGAAATATCAGGCGATTACACCGCCGGAGCAGAGCCAAATTCGGCAAACCGTTTGGGTGCAATACCGAATCAGGTTGCAAAATACATTTCGTTTACAAACGGAAATTGGACAAATCCGATGACTTGGGAAACTTACCCCGTTTCCGCCGGACAAGGCGTAAATGTGCCGTCAAACGGACCGCGCGGAGCCATTGTGATTGTAAAAAACGGTCATACCGTGGACATTGACCAAAATTACATTTCATCTTACACCACCGAAATTCAAGGCACCCTGCGACAAGGCACAACCTTCGGAAACCGACTTGGAATTATCGAAGGACAAGGCACGCTTTCGACTGAAACCTCAACGCTTCCGGCAGGTTACTATCCGCATTTTTTTGCGGCAACAGGCGGAACGCTCGAATACACAGGGACTTCCGACATTGATATTTTGGGACAAATTTCGTCCTTAAATAATTTGAAACTATCAGGAACAGGACGCAGAAACTTCCCGAATTTGGATGTTCAAATGCTCGGAAGTCTAATAATTTCTGATAATCCGATTGTAATAAATGATTTTGATAAAAAAATTGCACTCAAAAAAGATTTAACCTTCGACGGCGGAACATACGAAGCAGGAACAGGCGCAACGGCAATCTTTGAATTTAACGGAACTGCCGTGCAAACCATTGACGGCTCGCAGACATTCACAGGTGCAAATGCCTTGTATAATTTGAAAATGAACAACCCTGCCGGAATTGCGCTCTCGCAACCCTTAGATGTTGATAATGAGCTGAATTTAACTTCCGGTATGATTATTACGACTTCTGCAAATATTCTTACCCTCGAAAGTATCAGCGAAACCGTTGTAACGAACTCCGGCACAACCTCTTTCGTGGACGGTCCGCTAAACAAACAAATAGCTGCCGGGGGCGATTTCGTCTTCCCGACGGGCGACAACGCACGCTTCGGAAAAGCCGGTCTGAACGATGTCAGCGCAACTGATTACTACCAAATGCAATACTACAACTACAACCCGCTGACGAACGGTTACGACCCAGAAATATTCAACACACCGCTCAAACTTGTGAGTGATAATGAATTTTGGCGTGCTTCAACCACAAACGGTCGCACCGGAAAGCTCATGCTCCGCTGGGATGCGAACAACAACGGCTTTGCCGATGATGCTGCCCGCACCGACCTTCGTATTGCCGAGTGGCAAGACCTCGCAACCGATGCTTGGGTGCAAGTGGATGCCTCAAATACGATTTCGGGAACTGAAACTGCCGGAACGGTTAGCTCTACGTTATCATCTACATTCAACGAATTTGCCGGCGGAAGTTATTTCACAATAGCTTCGGTCTTCAATCCAAGATTATTCGTATGGCAAGGCGATATTTCAACCGCTTGGGAAACCGGCGGAAATTGGGACAAAGACGCCGTTCCGACCGCTTTGGACAATGTTAAAATTTTAGTCGCAAGCCCCAACAACCCGGCAATTTCCTCTTCTGCAATTTGCAACGAATTGGAAATCGGCACCGGACGAATACTCACAATCAATGCCCCTAACTCTCTCACAGCCAACGATATAACTTTGCTTGACGGAACTCTGATTTTGAAATCACCCGCAAACAGCAACGCAAGTGCCTCCTTTATTGACAACGGATTGGATGCCGCCGGAACAGGAACCATTCAAGTTGAACGCTTTTTGACTGCAAACGAGTTTCATTATGTGTCGTCGCCCATTGCCACCGGAGGAAATGCCGCGAGCGATTTGTTTACGCGCAGCCATTCGAGCGGAAATTTCAATCCGAATTTCTACACCTATAACGAAACCATGAACCTATACGGCGACAATGCAACCGCTCCCGCCGGCGCGTTCGACGACCAAAATTTAGTGCCGGGTTGGGTGCAAGTTACTGCGGGTGCAAATGTGCCGATGGATAAAGAAACCGGATACGCATTTTACTCAACCGAAGATGAACTGATTACGTTTATCGGAAAACCATATTCGGGCGATTTGGCTATCGGACCGCTCACGCACACCGTAAACGACCCGGTTCCGCACAACTTGCCACAATTCTACGACGGCTGGAATTTGGTTGCAAACCCCTACCCGTCTGCCATTGATTGGGATTTGGCAAAAGTCGGTCGCTCAAACATTGATGACGGAATCTACGTGTGGGACGGTACGCAATACGCGAGCTATGCCGCAGGCGTAAAAGGCGGTAGCATGAATTTGTCGAATAAAATTGCTCCGATGCAAGCCTTCTTTGTGCACGCTACGGCAACCCCGGCAAGTTTCACGTTGCAAAATTCCCACCGCGTACATTCATCCGAAGCCTATATGAAATCGGAAACTGCGGAAAGTTTTGAAAATTTCCTCCGTCTCAGCATTTCGGCAAACGGCTATACCGACAACACCGTGGTCTATTTCCGCGACCACGCAACCGATGCTTTCGACGGAACTTACGATGCCTTTAAATTATTTGGCACAACAGAAGACGTTCCACACGTTTATTCGCTTACGGATGATAATATGATTTCATTGTCTATCAATGCGTTGCATTCAGGTTCTATGTCCGAAAAAATTGTACCGCTCGGAATAAGAACAACACAGAGCGGAGCTTACACCTTGAATATCAGCGAATTTACATTTGAAGATGTTCGAGTATGGTTGCGCGACAAATCCAACGGAACGGAAGTGTATTTGAACGAACAAACAAGTTACCCGTTTATTCACGGCGGCGGCGACGACAATTCACGTTTTGAACTGATTTTCAGACAAAACAATGCGCCTGTTGTGAACTCTGCTGTTGCAGAAATTATGTTTACAGAAGATTATGATAATGAAATTGTTATAAGCTCAGAAGTTTTCACGGAAAACGACCGTAACGACCAAATTGCACGAACCGAAGCGAAACTTTCCGATGATTCCGATTTGCCGGAGTGGTTGGTGTATAATGCTGAAAATAAAACATTTAGCGGCGTTCCGACCAACGAAGCAGTCGGTGCATATTCTGTTAAATTATCTGCTTTTGACACTTACGGAGCCGAAGCTCAAACTCGTTTCGATTTATATGTTTTGAACACGAACGACAAACCTTTGGTTGCCGAACAAATTCAAAATCAAGAGATTGACCAAAATTCATATTACGAATTTACGATTCCGCAAAGTGCATTTATCGATGTGGATGCCGGCGATGTGCTGAACATAGAAATAGAAGCTGACATGCCAAGTTGGATGCACTATAACTCTGAAAATCAAACGATTTACGGATTAGCAACCGAAGCCGGCGAAATGCAAATCAATGTCTTTGCAAAGGATTTAGCAGGCGAAATTGCTGTCCAAACGTTTACGCTCACTGTAAAAAGTATGAGCAATGTTCAGCCGATTTCTGCACTTGAACCGAATGTATATCCTTCAATATCAACAGCTTTATTCTCGGCGCAAAGTTTTGAAGTCATCGAAAAAATTTCGGTTACGGACATGAACGGAAAATTGCTTTTGCAAACAAATCCGAACAAAACTGAAACTAATTTCGACCTTTCAAACTATGCCGGCGGAACGTATTTTGTTGAAATTCAATCGAAAAACAGCAAAACGACACATCGAGTTATTTTGAAAAAATAATTTGCTTAATACGCTGATTATCAACAGTGCCAAAGTTAAAAACTTTGGCACTGTTTTTTTTACAGAAGTTCGGAAAACTTAGGAATTTCGACTAAATAGTTATACGAATTTTCGGCATAATTCATCCTCACGCACGCGTGGCTTAATCCGTTTGTAATTAACAGATAATCAGACTTATAAACCATGTTATAGCGCACAATTTGGTCAAAAACATCTTGCGAGAGCGGCACACTCGGTGCTTTACATTCTACAACCATACGTACGCGCCCGGCAGCGTCGTAAACGAGCGCATCAGCGCGTTTATCCAAACCATTGACTTTCAATGATTTTTCTACAGAAATTAATGATTTCGGATATTTTTTTTCGTGAACCAAAAACAACAGAAAACGTTGTCGCACAAACTCTTCGGGCGTAAAGGAAACATATTTTTTCCGAAAATCGTCAAACACCTCCAAACCTGCTTCCGAACGCCGTGTTTTGAGTTCGTATTCAGGCAATTGCGTATGTAGAATCATTTTGTTTTCTTGTTCGGATTTATAGTGTTCGATTTCGGTTTGGTTACGGTCGGATTTTCGCCGTCGGAATTTGTAATGTTCAAATTTGAGTAAAATTTCCACAGCCCGCTCTCAAAAAACAGCCCGTCGAACGAAGAGTCGGGTCCGTAACATTGAAATTGTCCTTCCAATTCGGGTTTTGGCGGCGCAAGATGGTCAAACACAATCATTTTCACGTTTTTATCATAGTGCAACAACATGCGAAATTGCTCGCCGAACTCTAAAATTATGCGATTTTTGATTACTTTTTTTTCGTGTTCCAAAATCGGCACACCAAATTTTGCGGTTCCGGCTTTGTCGAACGTGAGCGTTTCAATCAGTTTTTTGTTCGACAGATTATCGTTGCCGTCCCACCCAAAAAGCGTGTAAACTTTACCGTAATTTGTTTTTCGTTCCAAAATTTTGTAGTATAACGCGCCATACCAATTTTGAATGCCAAATTCCTGAAATTCAGGATTTTGAATTTCGGCAGATTTGTCTTTCAATTCCAAAGCTACATGCTTTTTCAGTTTGCGAACGTAATATTGCAAAAAACCGAAATAATGAAAATCGCCGTCGTCGTCCATGGTATTCCACGTGTAAATGCGCAATTTTTGGTCATCGGAGCGGATATTGCCGAGCATTTTCAATTCCTTAAAATCGAAATCGTAAGAATCTTCGGTTTCCAAAAACGTGCGAACACCACTGACAATCAGCGCGTTCACGGAATCGCGCACAGCATCGTTGTTTGAAAATTTCAACTTTTCAAACAAAACAAACAGCTCATGCTCCTGCGTTTTGAGCGACTGCGCATTGCCTGCAAAAAAAACAAAACTCAAGACGGCTGTAAAAACTATTTTTTTAAATTGAAACATTTTGGGGAAATTGGTTCACTTTGAAAACGTATTGATGGTGCAAATATTAGCAAAAAATTTGATTTTTAAAGTAAAAAACGAATTTCTGTATATTATTTTTAAGAAACATTTGAATAACATCGTTTGAAAATCGGTTTGATTTGGTAAA
>DYSM01000353.1 GCA_020718265.1 Draconibacterium orientale
AGAATATCAATGAAATATAACATTTTTATAGTCTGTTTACATGCGTTCCGGAACATCAATTCCGAGTAAATTTAGAGCTTCTTTCATGACTTCGCCCGTTTTTTCGGACAAAACAAGACGGAATACCTTAGATTCTTCGTCTTCGGCGGTCAAAATTTTGTGTTCGTGATAAAATTGGTTGTATTCCTTCGCTAAATCATACGCATACGATGCAACAACGGACGGCGTGCGTTTTTCTGCTGCTTCCGATACAATAACAGGAAAATCGTAAAGTATTTTTATTAATTCTAACTCTTTGGTATCAATTGAGTTGCGATGAATCTGCAATTTATATTTTAAACCTTCTGCTTCCGCTTTTTGCAACAAGGAATTTATTCGGACATACGAATATTGAATGAACGGTCCGGTGTTTCCGTTGAAATCAATAGATTCTTTTGGATTGAAAACCATGTTTCGCTTCGCATCAACTTTCAGAATAAAATATTTGAGTGCGCCGAGTGCAACGGTGTGGTAAACTTTTTCCTTTTCTTCTTTCGAAAGTCCTTCTAATTTTCCCAAATCTTCGGACGCATGTTTTGCGGTGCGATACATGTCTTCGAGCAAATCGTCGGCATCGACCACCGTGCCCTCGCGCGATTTCATTTTGCCTTCCGGAAGTTCAACCATGCCATAAGATAAGTGGCTCAGGCGGTTAGACCACGGATATTCCAATCTGTCCAAAATAATGCTCAGAACTTTGAAATGGTAATCTTGCTCATTACCAACAACATAGATAGATTCGTCGAATTGAAAATCCTGAAAACGTAAAATTGCCGAACCGATGTCTTGTGTCATGTAAACCGTAGTGCCGTCGCTGCGCAAAAGCACTTTTTCGTCCATACCGTATTCTGTAAGATCCAGATATACAGTGCCGTCCGGGCGTTGGCTGAGTTCGCCCAACTTCAAAGCGCGCAACACAACATCTTTTCCGATGAGATAGGTTTCCGATTCGTGATACGTTTTATCGAACGAAACGCCGAGTTTTTTGTAGGTATCATCGAAGCCCTCGTACACCCATTTGTTCATTTCTGTCCAAAGTTCGCGCGTTTTTTTATGGTCGCGTTCCCAGCGTTTCAGCATGGCGCGTGCTTTTTTCATCCAATCGGCTTCTTCTTTTGCCTTTTCTTCCGTCATTCCGCCTTCCACGAGCGCAGCAACTTGTTTTTTGTATTCTTTATCGAATGCAACATAATATTCGCCCACAAAATGGTCGCCTTTTTTGCCCACGCTGTCGGGCGTTGCGCCTTCGGCAAGGGCTTCCCATGCGAGCATGGACTTGCAAATGTGTATGCCTCTGTCGTTTACTAAGTTTACCGACGACACTTTTTTGCCGTTTGCCTCAAAAATTTTTGCCATCGATGCGCCCAACAAAATATTGCGAATATGTCCCAAATGCAAAGGTTTATTTGTATTGGGCGAAGCATATTCTATCACATAGTTCTCTGATTCAGCAGTTTGCGATACTTTCCCGTAATTCTGAACAGTTCTGATGTCTTCTAAAAAATCTATCCAAAATGTTTGTGATATTTTTAGATTTAAAAACCCCTTGACCACATCGAACCCCGCAATTTCCGACATGTGATCTTTCAGATACGTTCCGATTTCCTGCGCCGTAACTTGCGGATTCTTACGCGAATACGCCAACAGCGGGAACACTACCAGCGTAAAATCGCCCTCGTATTCCTTGATTGTTTTTTGGATTTGAATTTTTTGCGGATCGCCTTCCGCTTGATACAATTTTGTAATCGCCGTGAGGGCTTCGGATTTTATTTTGTCTTCGATGCGCTTCATATTATCGGAACTATCTCTGAATGATTTATTTAAGTTTTATATTCAATCTACAAATATAAAAATATTTTACGAAATTAGGTATAAAAACTAAATTTGCAAAGAAAATAGAAAAAAAGCACTGTAAATCAGGATTTGAAGTTAAGATGAAAAAATTGTATCTTTGTCGTATAATAAACAGATAAAAAGAAGAATGAATTATCTAGAAAAAATAAATACAATTTTGAAACCTACAAACGGACTAAATTATAAAGTTTTAGATTTATTTGCGGGTTGTGGTGGATTGTCATTAGGATTTGAAGCGTTGGGATTTAAAACTGTTGGCTATGAAATGGATACAAAAGCAGTAGAAACATACAATAAAAATTTATTGGGAACTTGTATTGAGCAAAAATTGACAACAGAAAGTGTTTTTGAAACGTATGATTTTGATATTGTGATTGGTGGTCCACCTTGCCAACCTTTTAGCGTTGGTGGACATCAAAAAGGATATAACGACGAACGCAACGGTTTTCCAATTTTTATTGAAACGATAAAAAAAATAAAGCCAAAAATATTTCTATTTGAAAATGTTCGTGGTATGTTATACTCAAATAAATGGTATCTTGACGAAGTTACAGAACAATTGAAAAACGAAGGTTACATAATTGATTATAAATTATTAAACGCTGTAAATTTCGGAATACCCCAAAATAGAGAAAGGTTATTTGTAATTGGACATAAAGGAATTTTCAATTTTCCAAAACCGGAAACAAAGAAATATACAGTTGGCGAAGCAATTGGCGATTTAGTTGATACAATCGAAGATGAAAGTAAAATTTTAACTGCATCAATGGATAGATATGTGAAAAATTATGAAATTGCATCATCTTGTATAAATCCGAGAGATTTGTATATGGATAAACCAGCCAGAACATTAACTTGCAGAAATATTGCAGCCCCAACGGGTGATATGCAAAGGGTTAAATTAAAAGACGGCAGAAGAAGACGAATTTCGATAAGAGAAGCAGCACGATTACAAAGTTTTCCTGATTGGTTTGAATTTCAAGGAACTGAAACAAATCAATACTACCAAATTGGAAACGCCGTTCCGCCATTATTAGGTTATCAAATTGCACAATCAGTAAAAAACTATTTAGACAACGTAAATAGTTTTAATTTAAATGAAATTTTGGCAAAACGACCTAAAAATTACATACAAACAAGTTTATTTTAAAATGGAATATTTCAGCAAAAGT
>DYSM01000354.1 GCA_020718265.1 Draconibacterium orientale
TATTCCTTCATCTTACCTTAAATAGCCTGCAATAAATTTAACTATTTTGAATGCAACAATTCTCCTTCAACGATTCAAGTATTTTTTTTTAATAAAAAAAATATTCTTATTTTGTTTCGGATTCTAAAAAAAGAAATATATTTGCAATTTGTAATACATATTACAAATGTACAATTTGGTCGAATTATATACGAATTCTTATGCACGATTTTATAACAAATGCTCAATATATTTGTGGAAAACACAACGTTTGGACTGATTATCTGCGTACATTAACTTATGGTACCGATGCCAGTTTTTACCATTATCAACCCAAAGTAGTAATCAATGCCGGTTCGGAAGCGGAAGTAATAAAACTTATTGACTTAGCCGATAAGCACAAAATAAGCATTACTTTTAGAGCTGCCGGAACAAGCCTTTCGGGGCAAACCATTACCGATACTGCCATCATCTTGCTCAAAGGCAACAATTGGAAAAAGTACAAACTCACTACAAATGGCGAAATTCTGATTACTCAACCCGGACTTAAAGGCATAGAAGCAAATGCTATCTTAAAGAAGTATGCCCGCAAAATAGGTCCCGACCCTGCTTCTATAAATTCTGCCATGTTGGGCGGAATCGTTGCCAACAATGCGAGCGGAATGTCGTCGGGTGTGGTGTACAATTCGTACAACACGCTGAGCCACTTACGTATCGTATTTGCCGATGGCACTTTGTTAGATACTTCCGATGCCAATTCAAGAACTGAATTTCTCAACAACAAAAAAGAATTTGTAGCCGAAATATTTCAAATCAAAAACGAATTGGAAAGTAATCCGGTATGGAAAGCTAAAATTGAATCGAAATACAAAATCAAAAATACCATTGCTTATGGTTTGAATAGTTTCATCGACTTTTCCGACCCCATTGATATTATAGCCCATTTGTTGGTAGGTTCGGAAGGTACTTTGGCTTTTATTTCCGAAATAGGAATGAAAACCTTAAAAGTAGGAGCTTTCTCGGCAAGTGCGCTTATCTTTTTTGCCAATTTAGAACAAGCTTGCCAAGCTGCCATTGTGCTCAACGGCAAGGGAATGGACGCCATCGAACTCATTGATAGAAAAGCATTAAAGTCAGTTGAAAAAGCTGACGGAATACCTTCTTTTATTTCCGAACTCGATGCACAAGTTACTGCCCTTTTGGTGCGACTTGAAGCCGAAACCAAAGCCGAATTAGATACACTGCTTTTGGCGGCTACTGAAAAGGTACAGAAATACAAACTCGTTAAAGAAGTGCAATTCACCGACAAGCCTGCCGAAATTACAAAACTTTGGAATGTACGCAAAGGCATCTTCCCTTCCGTTGGTGGCAACAGACAAGCCGGAACCACTGTCTTTATTGAAGATGTAGCCGTAGTTTTAGAAAAGTTGCCCGCTGCTCTTTCCGATTTGCGCCTTTTACTCGACAAGTACGAATACAGCGATGGCGTTATTTACGGACACGCCAACGATGGCAACGTGCATTTTATCTTCTCTTCGGACATGAGCCAAGCCGAAAACGTGCAAAAGTATAAAGCGTTTATGCACGAAGTGGCTGAACTGATTGTAAACAAATACGATGGTTCGCTCAAAGCCGAACATGGAACGGGCAGAAATATGGCTCCGTATGTGGCGTTTGAATGGGGAGAGGATTTGTACCAAATTCACAAACGCATTAAGCAACTCTTCGACCCCAAAGGCATTTTAAATAAAGGCGTTATCATTAACGACGATGCCGAAATTCACATCAAAAATATTAAAATTGCAAAACCTGCTCATCATTTAATCGATAATTGCATCGAATGTGGTTTTTGCGAAATAAATTGCGTTACCAATGAGCTTACACTCAGCGCACGCCAGAGAATTGTTGCCTTTAGAGAACTCAAACGCCTCGAAAGCAGTGGCGAACTGAGTGCTAGTTACGAGGTTTTGAAAGCCGACTTTTACAAACAAGGAGTCGATTCGTGTGCAGGCGATGGCTTGTGCGCTTTGTCGTGCCCTGTGGGAATTGATACCGGAATATTAGTCAAGCACTTACGCAACGAACTCAACGATGGTAGCTCGCAATACATTGCCAACAAAATAGCCGACAATATGCCTAACGTACTGGGAATGGCTAAGTTTGGACTTACTGCCAATTCCATTGCACACAAAATGCTGGGTACTAAGAATATGAAATCATTGGCTAAATTTGTACGCAAAGCCAGTTTTGGTTTAGTTCCCGAATGGACTGAATTTATGCCGGTTGCCAACAGAATAACTAAATTTGAACCCTACATCAATGGAAATGAGCGCAAAGTAATCTTTTTCCCATCGTGTATAAGCCGAAGCATGGGCGCAGCCAGCAATGGCAAAAAACAAGACAGTCAATTTGAAGTTACTATGCGGGTATTGAAACGAGCGGGTTTTACGGTATTATTTCCCGAAAACCTAAACAAGCTTTGTTGTGGTATGCCTTGGGAGAGCAAAGGATATTTCAAGATAGCCGACCGAAAAAGTTCTGAATTGGAACTTGAACTTCTTAAAGCTAGCAATGCAGGCGAAATACCTATCTTGGTGGATACCAGCCCTTGTCTTTACCGAATGCGCAAAGTAATGCACAAAAACTTAAAAATGTACGAACCTGTTGAATTTGCGCTCGACTTTTTGCTCGATAACCTTACCATCAACAAGATACCCGAAAAAGTTGCCTTGCACAGCACCTGCACCACCACCAAATTGGGCTTGAAGGACAAACTATTGCAATTGGGCAATCTGTGCGCACAAGAAGCCATTATCCCCGAGAACGTGGGTTGTTGCGGATTTGCCGGCGACAAAGGCTTTTCGCAACCCGAAATCAACCAGTGGGGACTTCGTCATTTAAAAGAAGGTGTACACGATTGCAAATCGGCATATTCTAACAGCAAAACGTGCGAGATAGGGCTTTCAACCCACAGCGGATTGGAATATCAATCGGTATTTTACCTCATTGACAAAGCTTCGCAATAAGATGTAACGATTAATGTTTAACGATTAATGTTTAACGATTAATGTTTAACGATTAATG
>DYSM01000355.1:0-1310 GCA_020718265.1 Draconibacterium orientale
ACACTTGTAACAGCAATATCTCTTAAAAGAATTTCACCACCAGACATATTAAAAACTCCTGTTGCATCATCAAAGCCAAATAGAGGATAAGCGCTTGATACTTCACCTGCTTCTGTTTGATTTCCACGAACTATTAATTGACCTGCGGTTTGTATATAAGATGCAACTCCACTGCCTCCTCCCGCACTTCTAAATTGTGAAACATTGGAAACACCTCCATCTATTTTAACCTGAGCATCGGCAGCCGCCCAGAAAATGAATCCGGCACTGTTGCGTGTTCCAAAAAATCCATCGGTAATTTTATATTCTCCGTAAACCGACATTGCTTGGTTGGTAGATGCAGCGTTAACACCATCGGCTAATGGAAACCCTGTTATTTGACTTACGTCACTTGCTGTCGTATAAACCGAAACATTGCTGCCGGCAATCCAAAAGCGGGCATTTTGCCCAACGGCGTAATCGCCGTTACCATTTACATCAGAACCTTCGGAAAGTGAAGGAATTAATATATTTCCTGTTAGTTTTAAAGTTCCATTTTTAACGAAAAGTGCTTTTCGTACTTGTGGATTTGAACTTGTATATCCGGACGGAATATCTCTGCCTACACTGTTAGGTCCGAAAAGAACGAAGTGAGCAGTATTTGCCGAATATAAATCTAATACATAGGTTCTATCACTCCCTTTATCAATAATAAGGTTGTAAAACCAACTTGTATTGTTTAATGTAAGATTATTATTTGAAGCTCCGGTCATTGTTAGTGTTACTGCACCATTTGTTGCAAAACTATTGTAATCGGGTGCGGTTAAATTTGTTAATTTTACAATACCATTATTTATAAAGTTACCGGATATTTTAAATTGATGAAAAATGCTGTGAAAATTGACGTTAATAACGGAATTATCCGGAGCAATACCATCACTGTCGATAAAATGACTTCCAATTGTATTTCCTGTACCAACTATAATAGAGCCGGCACTTTCGATGAGTACATCTTTGGCAACGATTAAGTTCAGAATTGTCGTTGAAGCATCATTGTTAATTTTAAAAACACCGGTGTTAACGGTTAAGCTGCCGTTTATTGTGTAATCGGCAAGTTGTGTAATAATGTTTACTCCTGCTGCAAGATTCACTTCAACATCGAAAAATGTTCGTGCTGTGTTCAAATCATACGAACCGCCTTCATAAACAACCGTTCCTTCTCCTTGCCCCGCAGTTATAAAATGTGTGGCATCGCCCGCAGGAAAATTATCGCCTTTCAATAAAATACGACCGGTACCTCTGATTTTATTGAAAGAATGCCCTGTGGTGGT
>DYSM01000355.1:1410-3056 GCA_020718265.1 Draconibacterium orientale
CAACGTTTGTGAGGCTTAGACTCGCCAAATTATTTTGTATTTTCCAATAAGTATTTTCCGCATTCAAGGAACTAACGATGCCATCGCCTCCTGTTCCGCCTGTTGAACCGGTTTTTGCCTGTGCCGTGATATAACCGGTTCCGCTGCCTCCTATTGTTGTTCCGAGCATTTCAAAAGCCCTGTAATTTGCGCCCTCGCCGATTGGGAAAACAAAATTTGTTGCTGTTGCTGTTGAGGTGAAAGCCAATTGCAGAGGTCCGGAAACAAAATTTGTTGAAGAACCGCCTACAAGATATGTTGTGGAAGGTGCTCCGTAAACTGTTAAAACGGAAGTTTCAGATGTGTAAACATTTCCGTCTGTAAGGTTCACTTTTGTTGCTCCGAGAGGCGAATTTAATGTAACACCACCTGTTGCGGAAGTATTGTTGAAAGTGAGTTGCGGAATTGTTGCAGTTACACTCCCTGTACCTGAATAACTTTGTGCGTTTGAACCTGTAAATCGTACATGAGAACTTGCCGAGGAAGCATTCAAATCACCGTTATTTACAAAATCGCCTTTGATGTCGAGAATTTTACCTGATGTGATGAATTGGTCGTTTGCACTTGTGATTGTGAGGTTGTTGCAGAAAATATTTACTCCGGTGCGGTTTACAAATTGTCGGGAACTTCCTGCCGGATTGTTCAGAATGATATTTCCGAGTTGAACATCAGCGGGAGACCAAATACAAAAACCCGGAAATCCGGCATCTCCGTTGGTGTTAGAAACTCCGTCGCCGAATTGAGTTGTAGAACCGACAAAATTTTTTGCACCGACATAACCGATGATATCTATAGAATTTTGATTCAAATCCTGTCTGTCATATAAAGGATCAACAATCGTTAATGTTCCACCGGTGAAATTAACGACAGAGTTTGAAGAAAATGTAACAATTTGTTGACTATTTGGAATATTAAAAGTATGTTGAGGGTCAACTTTTATTTCTCCGCCGGACATTGTAAACGTTGCATTTGCGGGAGCTGCTCCGTTATTTGTAGTTAATCTGCCGAAAATTTGTAACAAACCACCTGTCATTTCAAGGATTCCGGAATTATCTATTTGGAAATAATCATCACCATCTCCCATCGTGAAAGTACCTTGTTCTATTTTTAAAGTTCCTCCGAAATTGCAATTTCCATAACTTGCTGCACTCCATCCTATTGAGGCTAATGCGTTATTTAACCACAAACCTCCATTATTATTGAAAATAATTAAATTTCCGTGATAGGGAAGAAGTGTGCTTGCACTCGAAATTTTTAGAGTACCGTTTGTTAAAATGATATTTTGAGCATATGTTGCATCTGCATTATAGAGAGTAATCGGGCTGATAACATCAACAATTGCAGCTTGTCCGCTTCCTTTATCTACTCTAATTCTACCAATTTCGGAAGTTGAAGACCCGCCAAGTGTTACATCAGTTGCGCCGTTAAATTGCAGTTCGCCCATTGAATGATATGTTCCTGTAAAATGGTATAAATCAACAGTTCCGTTGTTTGTGAAATTACCGGTTGTTTTTATTGTAAAAATTCTGTTTACCGTTACAGCTTGATTTGTTCTTAAAGTAAAACCGGAAGCTATTGTAATATCATTGTTTACGGTGAAAGTTCTG
>DYSM01000356.1 GCA_020718265.1 Draconibacterium orientale
TTCAATTGAATTTCGACTGTATTTCAACTGAATTTCTAAAATCATTCGGGACGAAATTTCGCTACATCATAAAGAAATACAATAAGTTATGAGTTTTCTTACAAGCACTATGTTGAAATTTACTCGTTAATAATTGTTTTTCCGCCGTTGGGGTTGAGTTGTCCGCGGCGTACGAGTTCGCGTTTCCACTCGCGGTAGTGGAAAAAATACATCGGCTCAAAATCCGATGAGCCGGGCGATGCGGCAGGCCTGATTTGCAGGGTGCTTTCCGGATGGATGAGAAAATAGGTCGGAAAACTTACGACTTTGTAATCTGTCAGTGCCGATGAGCCTTCGCCGTACAGGAATGTCCACGTGTAGCCTTTGTCTTTGCGATATTTGAGCATATCGTTGTAAGTTCCGCCTGTCCAAATAGTTACAATATCGAGCAAGTCGGTTTCTTTTTCGTGCAAGGCTTGCATCAGTTCCATATCCTGTTGGCACGTGTAGGACTCGGGGTCGCAAAAATTGAGGTAAATGAACCGTCCGCGAAACGTATTTATTGAAACCAATTCGCCTTTTTCGTTTTTCAACATAAAATTCGGCACCGGATTTCCGACAATGAGTTTGCTTGCTTCGGTTATGAATGCTTGTGCAATATGTTTGTTGTCAGGCGATTGTATCAAATTGATATTTTTTGACAAATATTCAGTAATTCGTGCCTTTGAGTAATTTTCGGTATTAAATTTTTGAACTAAATTCAATAAAATCAAATATTCGGCAAAGTGCGGGTTTTCTATTTCTGCAACTTTTTGAGTTGAAGCTACAAGTTGCGTAAAATCCTTTCCGAGTAAGATTTGCGAATCGAGTTTCAAGGCTTTTTGTTCAAACAGATAATTTCCGAATATTTCCGTTAAAGCTCTGTTATACGCCGGGTTACGATGCAATACGAGCGTGTCTGAAAAGTACATTTTGAGCAGTTTTTGTTTGTTGCGTTTGTAAGCCAGAAAACGCACGTGCGCCAAATCGTAATGCACGTAATCCTGCAAAAAGCTGTTTTTGCTGCGCGCAAAGCTGTCTTCCACATATTTTATTTGCGTCTCCGCCTTCGCCGAGTTTACCCTACCCGACGAGCCTTCAAAAATTTTTGGCATCATTTGCGCATACAACCGTTCGTACATGGTAAGTCCGGCGTTTGTGTTGCCGACTTTGGCATTCAGCACCGGAACGTAAAATTGCATGGGCTTGAAATACGGATTCAATTCATCTTCCTTCAATTTTGCAGTTTTCTTGGGCAACGAAATCACGAACGAATCTGCCGGGCTGACATACAAAATGCCTTCAAACACAGCCAAATCGATGTGCAATTCTGTGTTTGGTTCGGAAACCGTTGTGTTGAAAGTAAAACTTCCGCTTGTATCTACAACAGCCTCACATACAGTCGATTTTAGTTTAGTCAGAAAATCGGAATACGAGTAAAACGACAGCGTATCGCCTGCGTAAGTTTTGGCGTTTCCGGTAATGATAACGCTCTGTGCTTCTGCAAAAAACAGCAGAAAAGCAAATATGGAACTAAGAAGATATTTCATGCAAAATAGTTTTTTTAAGAATTAGCTCACTGATAGGCTTTGTATTGGTTTAAAAGTTCCAAATCGTTGGTTTGTTTGCAATAACGTTTAACATGGCGGATAAATTTCATTTTTTCGAGTTTGGATTCAAATGTGGGAATATATAAGGTATTATTCGGATTTCGATTGATAAATTTGAATTTATGTTTCGGAGTCATTTCCAGCGCGGTATAAAATCCGTATTGCCGAATGCAATAAGGCAAATTGGCGGGGTTTTGCTTCAACAAACGTTGGTAGAATGTGTAAATTTCGGGGTCGGCTTTGTAAAGGTTTGCAATTTTGAATGTGTTTCGCAATAATACGGTGTGGCGCAGGGTTTCATCCAGGTTTCGCATTTTTTGAGATGTTGTTGCCAACCAGACAGTATCGGCAGAGGTTTGTAGAATTTTGGCATCGTGAATTGCTTTGTTGTAAAGTTCTTTGGATATTGCTTCGAGTTCAAATTCCGGAAAAAGTGTTCGCTGACGAAGTATTGCAAAAATAGCTTTTTCAGGTTCGTTTACAGCCAAGTAATTATCAGCCAGTGCGATATAAAATTTTGCCGCATAGCCATATTCCTCCGTTTGGGTTGATGAAACTTTGGCGGCAACCAGTTCTGCATTTCGCAAATTGTCCGATATTACAACTCTGCTTTGGTGTTGAACATGAATTAAATAATTGTATTCTCGTTTCATTTTTTGTGAAAACAAATTGAGACTTACAAAAAAAAACAAACTACAAAAAAGCAATGATTTCATACAGCCGAAATTTATTTTGGATACTTTAAAAAACATAACTAATAGACACTGTTGGTAATAGTTCGTTTCCAAATCCGTGTATTTGAGGCGTTTGAAAATATGTCATGTTTAGTTTCATATTGTATTTATATCGAATCAATTCCTGTTTTTTCGTGAGTCGATATTGTCCGTGAATCAAATCGAATACGTACGAGCCGGACATCAAAAAAAATGAGCTGAACATAAGAGTCGTATATAATTTCTTTCTTCTATCCAAATATGGTGTTGCACCTTTGGTCCCGAGGGCAAAAATATCTTTCCATTTATCTATACTTGTGTGTTGTTTTAAGTCCCAATAGGTATAGGCAAGTTCACCGTAAGCGACTGTCCTTGTGGCAAGCAGCGCATAACCGAGTCGATTGTCTTTTGCCCAAAAATGCACATAACCCGGCACAATCAGAGCATAGAACATTTCTTTCATTCGTAAGTTTCTGTTTAACAAGCTATATTCTTCGAAACTCATTTGAGTATCAATGGCTTCAAATTTATAATTGTCGTTTGTTCCTTTGATATAAAGATCAATATCCTGAGCAAATCCGACCATAGCAATGTTCAAAAATGCAATAAAAACGAAATATCTTAGCATATTGTATTTTTTTAGAAGATTATCATAAATGAGTTCAGTATAAAAAGTCATAAAGTTGAAAGTTTGTAAAGTTAAATTACT
>DYSM01000357.1 GCA_020718265.1 Draconibacterium orientale
GGATGGCTCCCTCGGCCAGGGCTTCGTTGCCTTTCATTAATCTGAGTTCCTTCATGGGGATATTTAGTTTTGGAGTGTGTACAGGCAGGGTTACGAAGTTTTCACACGATAAACAGTAATCACCGCGTCGGGGCAAACCAAGGCGCAGTTCGTACATCCGGTACAAGCTTCCGGATTTTCCATATAAGCTACCGGATAACCTTTGCCGTTTACAGTAGTGGTCATAGCGATAACCTCGGTGGGGCAGGCCGTGATGCAAACTTCGCATCCTTTACAGGCTTCAGTATCGACGACAATTGCGCCTCTCATTTTTGCCATGGTCGTGGGGTGTTTGGTTTTGTTTTGGGTTTGTGTGTAAGGTTAGGAGTGTTGTTTTAGCGGCTTAAGGTACGAAATGCCGGCATATTATCTCTTTTTTTGTGCCTGGGGTAGGTTCAATACCAGGGTTCGCAGCCACAATTTGCACTTTCGGGTACCTGCTGGCAAAGATAGTAGAATAGTAAATTTATCTATTAGACATTATGTAAATTAACTATCATATTTGAACGGTTTGATTTTGAGCCTAAGATTATGCAAAGCAGCACAGGTATGAAAAATTGTTTTGACGAAATTATTTTTTCTCAAACGACATTCGTCTTTCACGATACGCATGCGTTTGACGCTTCCGATGGCGTGCTCAACCCTGACCCGAACGGACGAAATGCGGGTATTTTCGACTTTTTGCTCTTTTGTAAGTTCTTTATTCTTAGGCTTTTTAACGGGTTGAACGATCTTTACGCCCGCCGGATTGTAACCTTGATAGCCCGTGTCTTGCCACAGTTCCGCGCCGGACGGAAAACCGTATTGCGTGTCCGCAATTTTTTTATCGTGAGTTTTGCCGCTCACGGTTGCTCCCACAAAAAGAATAACACAAAACATGTTGATTATCACGGCATTTTTTACCGTATGTTTTTTCTTCTTGCCGCTGTAATTTTCCGCTTGCTCATCGGGGTCTTGCGGGCGCGGAATTTCGCGCTCCGTGCCGTCATGGATAAAGATTTGCGGGGCGGTTTGGGGCTCTTTCGCAAGAGCATCAAGAAATTCACGCGACGTTTCGGACGGCATAACTTCAAGATTTTCAAGCGATTTGTCCAAAACAAGTTTCAAGGTGTGCACAAATTGATTACATTGTTTTTGTTCCATATCGAACAGTACCGCGTGTTGTTGCTGAATCGGATTCAGTTTCAGATAGGACAAAATGAACACCAACCGCTCCTGTATCGTCGGCAGGGGGCTGTTTTTGTAAATAACGAAGGCGCACGTGTTTTTTCGTCGTTTTCCGTTGATATCGTTGTGTGTAAAATACTCATTATGAGCATCTTCAAACATCGGGAGCAGTTCAAGAAACTGTTCGTGAGTGTATCCTGTCATCGCAAGGAAACGCTCGGGTCTTTTTTGCCAATTTTCATACCTCATATTGCTATTTTTTTGATGATTTGGCAAAGATACTACGCGCGCGTAATTTATGAAAAAATTTTAACATAATGTCTATTGATTTTTTCACAAAGAAAGACTATTTGAAGGGCCACAGAGAAATATCCTCAGCAACCCCCTGTAGCGATTTGCAATTAAAAACGGATTGATTGAAAAATTTTTAGATAAAAATAATGCGAAATATACACAGAATAAAGTACCTTGGGGCTTGGTTCAACACACAACTTGTCGGGTATAGGCAGCGGTTTCAAAAAGGAGGAAGTGATTTGTGTCTTCAAAACATTTAACCTCCTGATAAATAAACGCTATACTATATCAAACACTTTTATTTGTTATTAATTTCCAATTCTTTACGTATTGAATCGATTAGTTCGTCGGTTAATTTAGTCATTAATCTGATTATTTCGTTTGTCAATCCTGCAATTATACCGTTTTTTGCCGTTTCAAATATCCCTTTCTCCATTCCAATTTGTACTCCTTCTTCACGCCCTTCTTCACGCCCTTCTTCACGCCCTTCTTCGCGTCCTTCTTCGCGTCCTTTTTCCATTCCAATTTGCACCCCTTCTTCACGGCCTTCTTGGAATATTACGTTGTCGTACCGTTTAACGCGCTCTGTATATTGCTCATAATTTTCAATATAGGTGTAATCTTCTTCTGTTAAGGTGTCTTGATTTATCCGTCTGATTAATTCTGCAAAAATTTCATCATCGGCGTATTTTAAAAAATCCGATTTCTGATTTAATCTGTTCTTTGTTTTTTCTGCCAATTCAAACCAATTCAGATATTTGTGATATTTATTGCCTTCGTTTTTGCTGTTTATGACTATATTTTTCTGAAAGACGTAAATTAATTTGTTTTTTTGTAAAAAATCCAAACGTTTTGTTTTGTTTGTCAGTTGTTCGAGTGATAGTTCTCGTTGTGCTAATAATTCTGTTATATCTTTGTTTTGCCAAAGTAAATGATTTTTTATAAAATCATTTACTATCTCCGGGGTCATGGTGTAACTTACATAATCGGTTTTAAAACCAAAAGTATCATCAACCATCCACACGAGTGTAACGACCGGTAATATTTCGTTATAATCTTTTACTTTTTTTTCTCTATCACCTTCTAAGGCGATACT
The DNA here is from genome assembly GCA_020718265.1 of Draconibacterium orientale. GTDB lineage: Bacteria > Bacteroidota > Bacteroidia > Bacteroidales > JAADGE01 > DYOJ01. The sequence continues at coordinate 2,597 of DYSM01000357.1, forward strand.
TTTTAAAGGTAAGTTTTCTAACTGTAAAGCTGTATTTATGCAATGATACGTATAAAAACGATGTACAACATCAGGTTTATACCATTGTTGCATATCTATGATTACAAATTGATTATCTATTTTACAACGAAAATCAAATTCTACGGCAACTGCGTCGTCGGTTATCTTGTGGTGAATTTGGAGTAATTCAATTGTGGTTATGGTTATTTCAAAAAAATCTTCTAAAAATCGTTTTGCAATTTTTAAATCAGAAAAGACTTTTTTGAAGTATCTGTCGTAATTTAATGGCGCTAAATACATTGTTTTGATTTTTTAGCTTGTTTTTATTTTGTAAAGTTAATCGAATTCAGGTTTTGTTTCTTTATTACGCTGTTTTTTTTGATTATACATTGTTTTACTTGAGAGTGCTTAACGTATTTAAAGGTG
>DYSM01000034.1:0-2199 GCA_020718265.1 Draconibacterium orientale
AAGTTTTTGAATTTCATTGAAATAAAAAGTTGCATTAATTACTTGAATTTAGGATTTCGATTTGAATGTTTTAAGAAATTCGATTGAAATACAGTGAAAATTCGATTGAAACTAAATAAAAACAATGAATGACTACTTTTTGACCATTGAATGACAACTGAATGACAAAACATTCGACTAAAAAAGGTTCTAATTTACATAAAATCAAATATTTACACGTTTTCTTACAAACACTGTGTAAATTAATTAGTCTTTTTCTAAAAACGGATAGCCGTATTCTGTCGGAGGAACGAGGGTTTCCTTAATTGTTCGGGCATTTGTCCAACGCACCAAATTGAGGTAACTGCCTGCTTTATCGTTCGTTCCTGAGCCGCGTGCGCCGCCAAACGGTTGCTGATTTACAACTGCGCCCGTCGGTTTGTCATTGATGTAGAAATTTCCTGCAGCATAACGCAACAATTCCACCGCTTTGAGCGTGGCGGAGCGGTCGCGCGAGAAAATTGAACCTGTCAGCGCATAAGGCGAAGTGCTGTCGCAAAGTTTCAAAGTTTCTTCATATTTTTCATCTTCGTAAACAAATACCGTCAAAACGGGTCCGAATATTTCTTCTTCCATCGTAACAAAATGAGGGTCATTTACCTCAATTACAGTCGGTTGAATAAAATATCCGACGGATTTGTCGCCTGTTCCGCCAAAGATGATTTGTGCTTTTTCGGGCGTTTTTTTTGCAGTTTCGATGTAAGACATAATGTTATCAAACGAGCTTTCGTCGATGACAGCGTTTACAAAATTTGTGAAATCCGAAACATCACCGACTTTTACAGAATTCAGATTTTCAATAAGTTGTGTTTTTACATCAGCCCACAAACTTTTTGGAACATAAGCGCGTGAAGCCGCCGAACATTTCTGACCTTGATATTCGAACGCGCCGCGTGTGAGTGCAGTTGCAACTTCTTTGTAATCAGATGATTTGTGTACAAAAACAAAATCCTTTCCGCCGGTTTCGCCAACCATGCGCGGATAAGATTTGTATGTATTCATATTTGCACCGACAGATTTCCAAAAATGATTAAACGTAGAAGTTGAACCCGTAAAATGCACGCCGGCAAAGTGTTGCGAGGCAAAAACCACATTTCCGATGACAGAACCTGCGCCGGGAATAAAATTGATTACGCCAGCGGGCAAACCGGCTTCTTCATAAATTTTCATCAAATAATAATTCGACAAAATTGCGGTTGTAGCAGGTTTCCAGAGTGTTACGTTGCCCATGAGCACAGGCGACATGCTCAAATTTGAAGCAATTGCCGTAAAATTAAACGGCGAAATGGCAAACACAAAACCTTCCAACGCGCGATATTCCATGCGATTAATCACGCCGGGCGAATTTGCAGGTTGGTCGGAATAAATTTTTGACGCATAATGCACGTTAAAGCGCAGAAAATCAATGGTTTCACAAGCAGCATCAATTTCCGCCTGAAACGGATTTTTGCTTTGTCCGAGCATGGTCGCGGCGTTCAACAACGCACGATATTTGGTTGCAATTAGTTCCGCAGCTTTCAAAACGATGGATGCGCGCTCAATCCAAGGCATTTCTGACCACGTTTTGTGCGCCGTCATCGCAGCATCGATGGCAAGTTGCACTTCGGCGGCACCGGCTTTGTGGTATGTAGCCAACACGTGCTTATGATTGTGAGGCATTACGACATTGCCCGTGTTGCCGGTTCGGATTTCTTTTCCGCCGATAATGAGCGGAATATCAATCTGTTTGGCAGAAAGTTCTGCAATTAGAAGTCGAATTTCTTCGCGCTCTTTCGAACCGACGGCATAGCTTTTTACCGGCTCGTTTTGAGGCATCGGAAAGGTGTAAACGGCATTATTCATGTCTTATTTTTTTATTTTTATTGATGTGCAAAGCTAACTATTTTTTGGGAAATTCAACATTTTGAATAACATAGAAACCGAATATAAAATATTTACAAAACATTTATTTTCAATGACTTATGAATAGATTTCACAAAAATAAGTTCGATGATTGCGTGCTAAATTCTGAAATAATATAAAAAGAACAGAATCGGAGAAAACAAAAATAAAGCAACTAACGAATTTTTTTGTAATTTTGTGGAGATACATTTACAATTTCTCGCATGGAAGCACTGAATTTAGACCTCAATAAACGCTACTCGTACGCCGATTATCTCA
>DYSM01000034.1:2299-15519 GCA_020718265.1 Draconibacterium orientale
CGAACGACGAAACTGTTACCGTGTTCATTCTCAATGAATTGAACAAATATCAATTAGTCGGAATATTTTCCGAAGACGATAAAATTCCGGTAAATATTTTTAACGGTGATTTGGAAATTGATTTTACGGATATATTTGATAACTAATACTTTACACGAAAATGGAAGCACTGAATTTAGACCTCAATAAACGCTACTCGTACGCCGATTATCTCACGTGGATGGACGATGTGCGCCGCGAACTTTACGACGGTTTCATAAAACTGATGACTCCCGCGCCGAATACGGCACATCAAAGAATTTCAAGACGAATTGTTAGAAAAATTGACAATTTTTTATATAAAAAGAAGTGCGAACTTTTTTACGCGCCGTCGGATGTGAGATTGCCGAAAAAAAAGAACAATCGTGATGAAAATCAAACCTATACCGTTGTTCAACCTGACATTTACATAGTCTGTGATTCGTCAAAACTTGACGAAAAAGGCTGTCTCGGCGCGCCGGATATGGTTATTGAGATTATTTCGCCAAAAAATTCTAAACGCGATTTGAAAGATAAATTTGAAATTTATCAAGAAAACGGCGTGCGCGAATACTGGATTGTGCAACCGAACGACGAAACTGTTACCGTGTTCATTCTCAATGAATTGAACAAATATCAATTGGTCGGAATATTTTCCGAAGACGATAAAATTCCCGTTAATATTTTTAACGGTGATTTGGAAATTGATTTGACTGATATATTTGAGAGTTGAAAATTTCTTTGCCAAAAATTAGTTAAAACGGGCAAACATTTTTAGGCATTTACACTTTCAACTTTCAACTTTTCAACTCATACTCATCTCGCAGTCATTTCGCCCGAGAGTGAAAGTTGCGCAAAAACTTTGATTTCCGAGTTTGACAGCCCCGAACCGAGCAAGTACATCAACTTAGTAACTGCTGCTTCGGTAGTCATATCATGTCCGGAAATGACGCCGGCATGGTCTAAATTTCGTCCGGTTTCGTAAGTATCCATCGCCACACCGCCGCCTTTACATTGTGTGATATTCAGCAAGATAACACCGCGGTTGTCGGCTTCGGCGAGGCTGTTGATAAACCACGAATCCATGTAAGCATTGCCCGACCCAAACGTTTCGAGCACCAAGGCACGCAAGCCTTCGGTTTCAATAATGCGCTCAAAAATAGGACGAGACATGCCGGGAAACAGCTTAATGAGAGCAAGATTTGTATCTAACTTTGTATGAACTGTCGGAATTTTGTCGTAATCGGGGTATCGAATCAGCTCGTTTCGGTAACGAATTGTGATTCCGGCTTCGGCAAGCGGCGGATAATTTGGCGAATCGAAGGCGTTAAAATATTCCGCATTAATTTTTGTGCTTCTGTTACCTCGGTAAAGTTTATTTTGAAAATAGATACAAACTTCGGGCACAACGGCTTTGCCTGAAACACGTGTGGATGCAATTTCGATAGCCGTAATCAAATTCTCTTTGCCGTCGGTACGTAAGGTTTGAATCGGCAATTGCGAGCCGGTGAGAATAACCGGTTTATTGAAATCTTGCAACATAAAACTCAGAGCCGATGCGGTATAAGCCATCGTATCCGTGCCGTGTAGGATTACAAAACCGGTGTAGCGAATATAATTTGCTTTGAGCGTGTCGGCAAGGCGCACCCAAATTTCGGGTTTCAAATCGGCAGAATCGACCGGCGGATCGAATGAAATCGTGTCAATTTTCACATCAAATTGAGCTAATTCCGGAATTCCGGCAATGAGATGTTCTATATCAAACGGACGATACGAACCCGAAACCGGGTCGGCAACCATGCCGATGGTTCCGCCGGTGTATATTATCAAAACAGATGCAGATTCCGAGACTTTTTTCATTTTTCGAGCCTAAATATAAATCTCACAAAAGTAAAAAAAAACTCGTCCGCAGAAAATTGAATTTTAAAATACGAAACAAGCCGTTAGGCATTGGTGCATATCTATATTCAAAAAATATCATATCTTAGCCAAAATTTCAAAAAATTAGAACAGAAATGAAAAATGTATCGAAACTTTTTGCATTTATTCTGATATTCACGCAGATAAGTGCACTTGTGGCGCAACAATCGCCCGTAGAAAACACACCGCTCGACCCGAAAGTAATTTACGGAACATTGCCCAACGGCATGAAATATTACATTCGGCAAAACGCAAAACCGGAAGAACGTGCCGAATTTTACATCGTTCACAACGTCGGTGCAATTTTGGAAGACGATGACCAAAACGGACTTGCGCACTTTACGGAGCACATGGCTTTTAACGGCACAAAAAATTTCCCCAAAAAAGGGATTTTAGATTTTATGGAAAAAAACGGCGTAGCGTTTGGTCATAACGTAAATGCGTTTACAGGTCAGGATGTTACGGCTTACATGCTGTCAAAAGTTCCGACAACACGCGAAGGTTTGATTGACACGTCGTTGTTAGTTTTGCACGATTGGTCGAGTTTTATTTCGTTTGAAGCCGAAGAAATTGATGCCGAACGCGGCGTAATTCACGAAGAATGGCGCACCGGAAAAACGCCCGACCGTCGTATGCGCACCAAGGTAATGCCGGCACTTTACAACAATTCCAAATACGCAAAACGCGATGTTATCGGCGATATTAACGTGATTGACAACTTCAAACACGAAATCATAAAACGCTTCTACACAGATTGGTATCGTCCGGATTTGCAAGCACTTATTATCATAGGTGATTTTGACCCGAAAAAAATGGAACAAAAAGTATTGAATGTGTTTTCCGACATTCCGAAACGCGAAAATACCAAACCGCGCTTCGATATTGAGATACCGAACAACTCGGAACCGCTAATCGGCATTGCGACTGATAAAGAAGCCGAACGCACCATGGTTACGCTTTTGTTTAAACACGATATTGTGAAAAATAAAGATATGAATTATGTGCGAAATCAACTCGTAGGTAATTTATATTCCTTGATGTTGAATAACCGTTTCAGCGAATTGACACAAAAAGCAAATCCGCCTTTCATCTACGCATACACATATTATGGCGACATAGCACGCACAAAATCAGCATATTACTCGGTAGCGTTGGTAAAAAAAGGCATGAGCAAAAATGCACTGAATGTATTATTGACTGAAAATCAACGATTAAGACAACACGGCTTTACGGAATCGGAACTCGAACGCGCGAAAAAAGATTTGCTCGTGCAAATCGAAACTCAATACAAAGAGCGCGACAAAACCGAATCGGAAAATTACGTTTGGGTTTACTTTGAACATTTTTTAACAAACGAACCCGCGCTCGGAATCGAATTTGAATACGAATACACCGGAAAAACCTTGCAAACTGTCAGTTTAGAAGAAATAAATAAACTTGCCGGGCAGCGCATTACGGATGAAAATATCGTTGTAACAATTACAGGACCCGAAGGCAGCGAAATACCAACGGAAGCTGAAATTTCGGAACTTTTGAAAAATTTCAAAACCATGCAAACCGAAGCCTACGCGGACGACACACTCAACGAACCTTTGATGAAAAAAACGCCAAAAGCAAAAAAAGCGAAAAATACAACCGAAGAAAACGGTGTTACCGAAATTCAATATGACAACGGCGCAAAAGTTATTTACAAAAAAACAGATTTTAAAGAAGACGAAATACAAATGTCTGCCTACAAATTTGGCGGCTATTCCAATACTTCGGATGCCGATATTAACTCGGCACGCTTAGCCGCCGATTTAGTTGCAGCCGGCGGTGTCGGAAACTTTTCGGCAACACAATTGCAAAAAAAATTAGCCGGCAAAAACATCAGCGTTCGTCCCGAACTGAACTCTTACACACACGGATTTAGCGGAAACAGCACCCCGCAAGACTTTGAAACCTTGCTACAGCTCATCAACCTTTATTTCACGGCACCGCGAGCCGATGCCACAGCCGGCAAAGCTGAAATGCAAAAATACGAATCGTATTACGAGAACAAAGCACTCAATCCCGCATCTCGCTTTTCGGATTCGTTACAAGTTATCGTTACAAACAAAAACAAGCGAACTTTGCCGATGAACAAGGCATTTTTCACAAATGTAACTTACGAAAAGGCTTATGAAAGCTATAAAGAAGCGTTCTCGGATGCGAACGATTTTGTGTTTGTTTTTGTAGGAAATATCGACCCCAAACAAGCTCAAAAACTGTTTGATACCTACATCGGTTCACTACCGTCAAAAGGTAAAAAAGGCGCGTACACGAACCATAAAATTTATCCGCCCAAAGGCGTAACGGAAAAAGAGATAGAGTTCAAGCTCGAAGTTCCGAAAAGCACTGTGTATGTGAATTTTAACGGCACGTATGAATATTCGCCGCTCAATAATTTGGAACTTGCAGCGCTCGAACACATTATTGATTTACGCTACATCGAAACCATTCGCGAGCAAGAAGGCGGAACGTACGGCGTGGGCGTATATAAAAGCACAAACAAACACCCGGAGAGCAGATACATGGTTCACATTCGATTCGATTGCGCGCCTGAGAAAGCCGAACAATTGACCCAAATTGTTTATCGAGAGATAGAAAAAATTAAAGAAAACGGTCCGACAGACGAAGATTTACAAAAAACAATTGAGTATTTTCAAAAAACCAGACAAGAAAATCTAAAAGAAAACAGCTTTTGGCTTGAAGCATTGGTTGAAAAATCTCAAAATGGAATTGACAACACATCTTCAACAAAATACGACGAAATTCTTTCAAAAATTACAAAGGAAAGCCTCAAAAAAGCCGCAAATCTATATTTTAACATGAATCAACGCATAGAACTAACAATGAAACCGGCAAAATAACAAATACACAAACATTTGAAAAACAAAGAGTTGTGCAAAACAAATTGCACGGCTCTTTTTTTTTAAGCGAAAATATTCAACAGAAGTGCAAAAAAATTTGACATAATGATAAATTTTCTAATATTTGCCGATTGAAATAATAACTGTTTTTCAGCCATGAGCAAGAGCAAACCACGAATTATTAAAGATTACAATAAACTGCCCGAAGCCGTAATCGAGCAAATTAAATTGGTGTACCCCAAGGGGTTCACGCAACATTTGGTCAGCTTTACGACACAAGACGGCGAACGAAAACTCGGTCTTCCGTTCGAAACGGATGAGTATATTTATTTGATAAAAATGACTCCCGCTGCCGCAGAAGTTATCGTTGAAGAAGATGACGATTACGATGAAGACGGCATTTTGCGCGATGAAATCAGAGAAGAATATCACGACAAATATGAAGATTTGGAATATTTGTCCGAAAACGCTAACGAAGACAACGAATTTGCTGAAAATGACGGCTTTACAATCGTAGGAGGTGCCATTGACGACTTAAACGAAGCCGACGACGACGACGACGATGACGATGATGACAGCGATGATACAGAAGCCGATGACGACGATTTGTAGCCACATTTACAGAACTCAACCATCTCCAAAATAACAAAAATACAATTTCTGGGAACAGGTACTTCGCAAGGCGTACCTGTTATTACGTGCCGTTGTCCGGTTTGTTTATCTGCCGACAAGAAAGATAAACGCTTGCGCAGTTCGGTATTAATACAAACTGAAAATCAGAACATTGTTATTGATGCAGGTACCGATTTTCGTTATCAAATGTTACGTTCGGGCATCTCGCACTTGGATGCCATTTTGCTCACACACGAGCACAAAGACCATGTGGGCGGCTTGGATGACATACGCGCATTCAATCACACTCAAAAAAAACCGACCGAAATTTACGCCGAACAGCGCGTGCTGAAAGCCATAAAAGAACACGAGTTTGCTTATGTGTTTGCCGAAAAAAAATATCCCGGCATTCCGCAAATGAATCTCAATCCGATTGAAAATCAACCTTTTAAAATCGGCGACACCGAAATCATCCCAATTCGGGGCATTCATCACACCTTAAAAGTTTTCGGCTTTCGCATTCAAAATTTTGCATATCTTACGGACATGAACCACCTGCCGACCAAAGAGCGAACCAAACTACAAGGCTTGGACACTCTGGTTATCACAGCATTACGCATTCAACCACATATTTCGCACTTTTGTCTGGAAGAAAGCTTAGAAATCATTGCGGAACTAAAACCAAAGCAAGCATTCCTTACACACATGAGCCACAACATCGGGTTTCATGCCCAAATATCGAAAGAACTCCCGGACGGAGTTCTTCCGGCTTATGATAATTTGATTTTAGAATTTTAAACAGTATCGCCGTACATTAGCCCCAGAACTTTTTCATGTTCGGTATTTCCCATTTTACAAACCGAACCCGACACTTTATTTTGATTCATTAAAGTCAAAATTTCAACACGTTTCTCTTTTCCGATTCCGAGTTCTGACATTCTGACAGGTGATTCGATTGAAATGAAAAACTTTTCGAGTTCCAAAATAAAATAATCAGCATCTGCTTTACCAAAAACAAGTTCTGAAAGTCGTTCAATTCTTGGCGCAATTGTAGCTTTATGCAAACGCAACCACGCCGGATACGCAACGGACAAACTTGCACCGTGCGGCGTATCAAACATCATGGACAGCGTATGTCCGATAGCATGAACGCCCCAATCGCCGTATTTTCTGCCGTGCGCGGTGGTTCCGTTCAGTGCAACTGTTGAAAGCCACATAATATTTGCACGATAATCGTAATTATTCGGCACTGCCAAAACAAGCGGCGCGTAGTGCATTGCATCTGAAATAATTGCGGCTGAAATTTTGTCCGTCAGTGAAGCTTCACCGATGCCAAAGAAATTCTCGAAAACGTGCGCAATCAAATCGGAAATACCGAAAGAAGTGTAATGCTTTGGCACACTGTAAGTAAACTCAGGGTCGAGAAATGAATGTTTCGGATACGAAAAAGCTGTGCCCCACCCGATTTTTTCGTTTGTTTGATGATTTTGTAAAACTGCAAATGCGTTCATTTCCGTTCCGGTAGCTGCCAAAGTAAGCACTGCAATAAGAGGTAATGATTTGGTTATCTGAACTTTATGAGTCATAACGTTCCACGACGTTGCTTTCGCAGGAATTGCTGCTGCAACAACTTTGGCGGTATCAATAACGCTTCCGCCACCAAGCGCAACAACCATATCAACCTCATTATCAATGCCTATTTTAATGGCAGCATCGGCATCGTCGGTTACCGGATTTGGTTTTACGCCTGAAAATTCCACAACGTGTAAGTCGGCGTCTGTCAATTGTTTAAGTATTTTGTCATAATAACCGTTTTTCACAGCCGAGCCTTTGCCGTAAACAAAAAGCACCTTAGTTCCAAAGGTTTTTGCTATTTTCCCAAGTTCGTTCGTAACACCTTTACCAAAATGAACTTTGGTTGGATTGTATGCAATAAAATTTTCCATATTTCTTGTAGTATATTGATATTCAATATATTAATTTCGTTTGTCGATGCCCCACATGAGCTTGCTGCGGAGTGTATCAAAAAATGTTTTATTTTCAAATTTAAGAGTAATAACCTTAAAATCAGCAGCTTTTAATTTTAAAATTGTTGAAGTTTCAAGAATTTCAGTTTTGTAATCCAGAGAAGCCATGAAATTTTCGCTTCTGCCTTCAATTTTCAATGTAAGTTCCACATTATCAGGCACAACAATAGGGCGAACGGTCAAATTGTGCGGCGCAATCGGTGTAATGATAAACACTCCTGCACCCGGGACGACAATAGGTCCGCCAACGCTGAGTGAGTAAGCCGTTGAGCCAGTGGGCGTTGAAATTATCAAACCGTCAGCCCAATAACTGTTCAAATAATTGTCGTCTGCATACACATGAATCGTAATCATGGAACCAGAATCTCGTTTTTGCACGGTAATCTCATTCAAAGCAAAGTTAAATGACTGAAAAACAGGTTTTTCTGAGCTTACTTCGATAAGTTTTCGTTCAAAAAGTGAAAACTGTCCTTTCCGAATTGCAATCATCGCTGCAGGCAGGTCTTCTTTGGAAATATTTGCTAAAAACCCCATACGTCCGCTGTTTATTCCAACTACAGGGACTTCGCAACTCCCTATAAATGAAATACATTCAAGAAATGTTCCGTCTCCGCCTATGCTGAACACTAAATCAGGTTTTGATTCGGCAGAAAATTTTTCCGAAAACGTGCCTCGTGGTTCCGGATTGTAATTACTTTGTTCCTTTATAAAATTATAGAACGGCTCATAAATAATTACTTCAGTTTGCATTTTTTGTAAAGCTGTGAAAAAGAAATAGATAGAATCATCGAATGTTTTTTCGTATTTTTTTCCGAAAACAGCAATTTTTTTTATTTCCATAAAATCAGCGTTCTAATAATTGTTTTAAAATCAAGAGTTTAGAATCGGAATAAGGCGGATATTTTAAAAACGGTTCAATTAATGTAGATTTTTTTAAAATACTTTTGTAATGCGAAAATGCACGAAATCCCGCTTCTCCGTGATAATTTCCTGTGCCGCTTGTGCCGACTCCTCCAAAAGGTAAATTACTGTTAGTCAAGTGCATAACAGTATCATTTATAGCTCCGCCGCCAAAAGAAATTTCGTTCAAAATTTTGTTGATAAATTTGACTTTTTTCCCGAACACATAGAGAGCCAAGGGTTTAGGGCGAAGTTTTACCTGTTTGATTGCATCATCCAAATTAGAAAATTCAATAACCGGCATAATGGGTCCAAAAATTTCTTCTTGCATTACAATATGTTCAAAATCAATATCTTGCATAATTGTCGGTTGAATTACGAGTGCGCCACGGAATCCTTGCCCGCCTATTACAACTTTTTTACTATCAATAAGTTGCATTAATCTGTCATAATGTTTTTCATTTATGATTCTCACATAATTTTCAGAAATATCTGAATTAATATTAAAAATTTCCCGAACCTGAACAATCATTTCATCAAGTAACTTCGCTTTAATATCCTTATGCACAAGCACATAGTCAGGCGCAACGCAGGTTTGTCCGGCATTCAGAAATTTTCCCCAAACGATGCGTTTGGCAGTCATTTTCAAATCGCAATCCGGCAAAACAAACACAGGACTTTTGCCTCCAAGTTCTAAAACTACAGGCGTAAGATGCTTTGCTGCAGCTTGATACACAATTTTTCCCACAGAAATACTGCCTGTGAAAAAAATCTTATCGAATTTTTGCTCTAAAAGTTCGGTTGTTTCCGCAACGCCGCCTTCCATAACATGTAGAAAATCAGTCGGAAAGTTTGAATTTATTAACTTTGCCATCGCCCCAGAGCTTTGCGCGGAGAGTTCGCTCGGTTTCAAAATGACGGTATTTCCGGCGGCAATTGCTGCAATAACCGGAATTAAACTGAGCTGATACGGATAGTTCCAAGCTCCTATGACTAAGCACGTTCCGAGCGGTTCGGGCTGAATAAAACTTGTTCCGGGCTGATTCGGCAAATTTGTGGTAACTTTCTGAGGTTTAGACCATTGTGAAACATTTTTAATGGCCAAATTCAGCTCATGATAAATGAGCGAAAGTTCGGTTTCGTAGGTTTCGTATTCCGATTTTCCAAAATCTGAATAAATTGCTTCGTACAACTGAGCCTCATTCGATTTCAAAATTTCTTTTAGCTTTTGTAAATTCTTTATTCTGAATTTGAACGACTTAGTCGTATTTCCGAAGAAAAATTCGGACTGTAACTTAACGAGTTCTTTTGCGGTCATAATTTGTCGGTGCAAGAAATATGAAAGAGTAAATATACACAAAATTATCTAAAATATCGAATTAAAACACGAATTTTAGTTCAATTTATATGAAACATAAAGAAAAAAATATCGTATATATATTCGTTATCAGTTTATATTTTTGAACAAAATTTGACCGACAAAAATAATGCAACATTCCGAAATTGAAAACCAAAGTACGAACGGCGAAGTACTGCACGCAGGAGTTTCAAATGTCCTGTGGCACGCAAAAATAGACTTTGCAGGAAACTTTTACGACACGTATATTTCAGATACTGTGGATACACTTTTGGACTTACCTTTGGGCTCAATAAATTCACAATGGAATAAATTTTTTGAATTTGTTCATCCCGATGACTTATCTAATCTATTGGATACCATAACATTAGCAACAACAACTTTGGGCGATTTCGGCTACGAATACAGACTTAAACTACGGTCGGGAAAAATAAAAACAGTATTTTCAAACGGCAATGTTTTTCGGAATAAGGAAGGTGGTTATGTTCAGGGATTTGGAGTTACAACCGAGCTTAGTTATGTAAAACAAAAAGCTTATGAAATAAAAAAAAGCGAACAAAAATATAAAGCACTTTTAAATATTTTGCCTTATCCGACCTTGGTGCTCAGGCTTGGGCAAATTGAATTTATGAATTCGGCAACGATGGAATTTGCCGGCGTGCAGGCGGAACACGAACTTACGGGCATGAATCTGATTCGATTTATGCATCCGGATGACCGCGTTCGTGTGGATGAACACATTAGCAGAGTAATGGATGAAGAAATAACGTTGCAATTGGACGAGGAACGATTCATAACGCCGCTTAATGAAACCAAATATGTAGAAATGAGAGGTTTACCTTTCATTGACAGCGATGGCGAAAAATCATTACTTTTAGCATTTAGTGATATTACAAAAAAAAGATTAGCTGAAAAAGCACACTTAGAAAGCGAACAACGCTACAAGACACTTTTCGAGCTTGCGCCATTTCCGATTCTTGTGCATTGCGAAGGCAAAATTGTGCTCATTAACCAAGCCGGGAAAAATTATATGGGCACATCTGACGAAGAAATTCTGAAATCCAAATCGATTCTTGATTTTGTTCATCCTGAATCGCTAACTGCTGTAAAACAGCGAATTAAAGAGATGTCTGAAATGGGAAAACCTCAAAACATGATGGACGAAAAACTCATTTCGTACGACGGAACAATTTTGGACATGGAAGTTGCAGCATCGCCACTGGTTTACAACGGAAAACCTGCAATTTTGGTTGTGATGAATGACATTTCCGAACGAAAAAAAGACAAAAAACGCCTTGAAGAACTTGTTGCGACAAAAGACCGTTTTTTTTCAATTATTGCTCACGATTTGAAGAATCCGTTCCATCAAATTCTTGGATTTGGCGAAATAATAAGCTCATGTTCAGAAGACTACGATTTAGAACAAACTCAAAAAATTGTTCAATACATGTATAATTCAGCACAAAAAGGATACGCCTTGCTCGAAAATTTACTCGAATGGTCACGTGCACAGACAGGGCGTATAAAATACATACCAACGGAACTTTGCATTGGAGAATTGGTTGAGGATGAAGTCGATTTTTTCAGACCGGCAGCCATAAATAAATCAATAACAATAAGTTACGAAATATCTGAATATTTACCAAATATTTTTGCCGACAAAGAAATGTTGAAAACAGTTTTGCGAAACTTAATTTCAAATGCACTAAAATTTACATTTCGCGGCGGTCGAATTAAAATTGAAGTGAAAATTGAAAATCTGTTCGTAAGCGTAAATATTGCAGACTCAGGCATCGGTATTCCGCCCGATGCACTTTCGAGAATATTCAAAATAGATGAAACAAACTCAACTACGGGCACTGAAAATGAAACCGGAACCGGCTTAGGCTTAATACTTTGCAAAGAATTTTGCGAAAAGAACGGAGGTACAATAAATGTTAAAAGTGCTGTAGGAAAAGGCAGCACCTTCAATATTACAATTCCGATTTACAAGAATTAATTCTCAAAATATTTGATAATCAGTTCCGTAGATTTCAATTTTTGAGAAACCTCTATGGCTAATTTTTTTTCGGGAAGTTCCCAAAACGTAACACCTTTTTCCGATTTTGGTTCACCATATTTTGTTTTCATCAACGCAATCAAGTCTTTTTCAATATCTTGTGCCGATTTTACATTACGCGATTTTGCCGTAATGTTAATTTTAAACAAACCTTCGGGGTCAAATTCATAAAGTAAGAGAATTTCATCTTCTCCTGATTTTAATTCGTATTCCAATTTTTCGGGTGTTTCTGAGACTAATTTCGCAGCCGTCTCTATCGTCTTAACATCTGAAAAAGATGCATTTAGCGAAATTCCTCGTATCACACCCACCGTAGATTCGGGTAAAATCGACTTTGCCGTTGCCGAAACAGCTTCGTCCCCCGCTTCACCTGTGCCGTTACACGCCGAAAACAAAACTGCTGACAATACAATTGCAAACAGCTTAAATCCAAATAGTTTCATATTTTTTTACAATTACATTTTATAGATACCGATATGCAAATATAATGTTTTTTTTGCAGTCAAAAAAAAATCAGAATAAAAAGAGAAACTTAAAATTCAGTTTTTATGGACATAAAGTAAAGTTCGGCTTGCAGAATAGAAGAAATATTTGTATATTTCGGGCGCAAAATTTTAGAAGAATGAAACAGTTAAGAACTCATATTAATCTGATAATCATAGCAATAATTGCGTTAAATTACAGTTGTAATTCCGAAGCGGACGTTGTAACGAGCGATTCTGCCGCAGTCATTTTAAAGTCAAAAACGTTCAAACCGGGCGATTTTTCAATACCGAAAAAACTCAATTATTGCACAGAAACCGAAGAAATTTTAATTGAAACCTTTTTTCCCATCGGCATTTCAAACGACGGATTTTTTGCCTATCTGACGGAGCCTGCAGACGAAGCAACCGGCTTTTATTTTATGAATTTTGTCATCATGAACACGGAAACAGGCGAAAGCGTTTGGACCTTCAAAATTGACGAAAATAATGCGCTCGAAAACACCGTTTTATCCGAAATTTGGATGAAACACCGCGATATTTTCAATTCTAAACTGAATGATTATCAAATCATTGAATTTGCTAACCCTGTACTTAAATTGTTGCCTTCAAACAAACCGGCGTTCGACATTCGGGCGGAATTGAATTATGTAGAATCAAAATCAGGTTTAGGAATACAAGTCATTGATAATGTGAATTTTGAAGTTATACAAAAAAAATCCGATACTAAAATCGGGTCACTCAAATTTACAGACGATATGACCATAAATGTAACAGTACACGGTTGCCTTCCGATTGGCGAAAACCGATATTTGTTGCTTGTAACCGACGAGCGCATCGGCTACGAAGGTCCGCCTAATGTATTGACATTAAAGATATTACCTTTTAAATTACAGAAATAATTAAAATATACAACAGAACGAGGCACAAAAGTCAAAAAAAATTATATTTTTG
>DYSM01000358.1 GCA_020718265.1 Draconibacterium orientale
GAGACCACTCCGATAAGCCGCTTAGCGGTTATTAATAGAAAAATCTGATATTGATATTCAGACACTTATAAAACCGCTTAGCGGCTAAAACACTTTTCGGAGTAGACTCATGTATAACATTCATAATAAACAATTTAAATTATTATTCCGTAAATTATTGAGAAAATGAAATACACAAACTCTATATTTCCAAAATAGGCTTATGAAAATATACTCGATTTAACCTTAAATTAAAGTATGGAAAAATTTATTATATCAAAAACAATCATGATTATTGTAGTAGCAATTGTTGCAACAATATTAATGCGATTATTTTTTAAAAATTCGTTTTTTCGAAAAATGGGTGTACTTTGGGTGCTCACAATTATTTTGGATTCCATTAACACGGAAGCCCGTTTGACGTTCGAGGATTATCCGCAGGCACTTGCCATGCCTATTGGTATGGGAATTATCGGAACTATCATTCTGTCTTCACGAATCGTTACAGTACCTTTAAAAAACATGGTAAACACGACAGTAAAAATGTCGGAATCCATGAATCACAACATCAAAGAAATCAATATTTTATTAGGAAATTTTAATTAAAAAAACCGGAACACATTTAAAATCATATCATCTATGGTACAGTTTATCATTTCTAAAACAATTATGCTTGTTACAGTACTGCCTGCAACTTATATACTTTTACGCATATTTTTTAAAAATTCATTTTATCGTCGTATCGGATTAGTCATCGTATTGAGTAATATCATCGCATCGATGAATACCGAAGCACGCTTCGCTTTCCCGGAAACATATACCCAAGCAGTCGCAATTCCTGTCGGCATCATTATTATTGCAACGGTCATTATTTACGCATCGCGCGATGTTACCGGACCGCTCAAACGTATGGTAAGAACAATTCGAGAACTCGCCGAAGGCAATTTGAAAATTCGTGTTGATACAAAAATAAGCAATCGAAAAGACGAAATCGGAGACTTGGGAACATCGGTAAATACAATGGTACAGAACTATAGCTCGATGCACGAACAACTAAAAGCGATTTCCAAAGAGTTACTCATAAGCAGCAGTCAAATGCTGAATATCACATATAACTTAAAAAATGCAGGCGATTTACAGAGTGCAAGCATAGAGGAAATATCAGCAAGTGTAGAACAAATTGCATCGGCGGCAGAGCAAAATTCCGGAAACGCAGAACGCACGAAAGATGCAGTTGTGCGAACGGAAGAAGCTATCAAACAAAGCAACAGTGCAACACACGTAACTATCTCAAAAATGAAAACCGTGATGAAACACGTGTCTGTAATTAATGATATTGCTTGGCAAACGGGCATTTTATCGCTCAATGCCTCCATAGAAGCTGCAAATGCCGGTGCTGCCGGTAAAAGTTTCACGGTTGTGGCGGAATCCGTGCGAAAACTCGCAGACACAAGCAGCCAAACGGCAAAGCAAATCGGAACAATGTCGGCGGAAATGCTCACAATGTCTGAAGCTGCGGGCAGTGAATTGGAACAAATTGTTGCTCAAACAACACGCACAAATTCAATGGTTGCCGAAATTATTGAATCCGCAGTGCAACAAAGCAGCGGCGTGAACGAAATAAACAGCGCACTTCAGGAAATGTCTAATATGCTGATGAAAAACAAGAAAATAAATACTGAAATAGCAACAATTTCAGACACCATGAAACAAAACATCGACACCATTAACAAAATGTTAAGCAGGTTTAAATAGTTTTTTCAGAAAACGTATAAATAGCACTGAATCTGATTTTTAAAGCAAAAATTTCAATCGAATATCTTGTCAAACAATTGTCAAAAAGTAGTCATTCATTGCTGTTTTATTGAAATATCTGTCGAAATTTGTGTAAAATTTGCTTAATCTTTGTTCAGAATAAGCACAACACCACCCGCTATAAACGCCAGAGGACCAAGATAATAGCCCAAAATAATGTCGGGCATTCCGGCAATACGAAACAAGGTTGCGGCAAGTATCAGTCCGACTCCTGCCATAATTAGAAACACGCCAAGCGGTTTTCCTTTTTTTGGAACTTTCATGTCAATTATAAAATATCGGTAAACAAGTAGCAGTTTAACAAATTACAAACTTCTACTCAGTCTGTTTTGGTTCTCACAACTCGGAATCCCAAGTAAGCATCGCGCTCTTTCGGGGTTTTGTGCTGGCGACGCGTAACGGTAACAAATTCGGGCTTATTTCGCCTGCTTCCGCCTCGAATCACGCGCTCGGTGCCGGTTTTCGGTCCGGTTGGGTTTGTTTTTTCGGCTTTTGCATCGTAAGTTTCGGCGTACACATCCCAGCACCATTCCTCAATGTTACCGCTCATGTCGTACACACCGATTTCATTCGGACGAAGTTCGCCCGATTTCTTTTCCGAGCTTTGCGCATTTTCAAAAAACCAAGCAACGTTGTATGGGCTGTTACTTCCGGCGTAAACCGACGGTTTGTCGCGGTGCGCGCCGCGTGCGGCGTATTCCCACTCGGCTTCGGTGGGCAGGCGGTAGCCATTTTTTGTAAAATCGCAAGTTGCCTCAAAAAGTCCTGTTTTATCGTCCCGATTTATGGTGTAGGCGTGTTGAAATCCGTCGCGACCGCTGAGCCAGTTGCACATCATAACGGCATGTTGCCATGAAATGTTTGTTGCCGTAAGTCCAAATTTTCCGGTCGGCTCGGCATAGCCAGCAGCTTTGCAAAACGCCCAATAATCGTCATGAAATATCTCATATTGAGATATATAGAACGATTTTACGGTTAGGGTGCGAATCGGGCTTTCGTCCGGGAAATTCTTTTCCTTACTGCCCATCTGAAATGTACCGCCTTTTGCCGTAACCATACGAATAGATTTCTGGCTAAACATACTTATGGATGTAAAGCACAGAATAATAATGAGATATGATTTAAAAATGTGCAACAACTTTTTTTTTATTAAACATGAATTCAGTATAAAAAGTCATAAAGTTGAAAGTTTGTAAAGTTAAATTACTGA
>DYSM01000359.1 GCA_020718265.1 Draconibacterium orientale
TAGTTTTAAATCAAAATTTGCTGATTTGTTTTCTGTCTTTGCAATAAACGATAACATTTGGTTTCGCGAATACAGTTCTACTGCGGTTTTACTGCTAATAATTGCGCCGTTTTGAGGGCTAAATCTAAAAATATTAATTTTTCGTATCCGTTTCGTTCAATGTGTTTGTGTGCCAAATTGAATTCGTTGGTGATGTGATTTATGTTTTTTTGATGGATAAATTTATGAAATTTTTCGGCAAAGGCGGCTTCTTTATCTGTCAGATATACAAGGCTTTCGCGTTTTTCTGGCAAAATTGTGAGAATAAAATTTTCACGAATCAGTCGCAACGCGTAATCGATGAAAATTTTTTGCCGCTCGCGTCCGAGTTTCGTAACGCTGTCCGCCCAATCCAACAATTCCGATACGTTCATGGTGTAACTGTGGCGCATCATGTCGGCAAATAAGTTGAAATATTCCGACACTGTATCCGCTTGTGAATCAGCGACTTCTTTTGCTCGTAAGAAATTTCCGTCAGCAAGGCGGACGATTTCTTTCGTTTTGTCATCGGCAAAGTTATAGGTCGCTTTCAGAGCTTCAAACATGCTTTGCGCATCAATTTTAGGAATTTTCACCAATTGCGTGCGCGATTGTATGGTTTTCAGCACAGATTCCGCGTGGTTGCTCACAAGAATGAAAACCGTTTTTGCGGGCGGTTCTTCAATCATTTTCAGCAATTTATTCGATGCGGACGGGTTCATTTTTTCCGGCATCCAAATGACCATGACTTTATATTCCGCCTCAAACGACTTGTAATTCAGCTTTTTAATGATATTCTGACTTTCCTGCGCAAAAATTCCGGCTTGCTTGTTGTCGGAACTCAATCGGTTGAGCCATTCGTCAATATCGTGATAGTTTGTTTCTGCCAAAAACGTGCGCCATTCTTTGATATAATCGTCGCTCACGGGCTTAGAAAATTTTGGCGAACTGACCACAGGATACACAAAATGCAAATCAGGGTGAATTAATTTTTGATATTTCACGCACGACGGACACGTGCCGCACGAATCGCCGTTCGCCTTGTTCGGGCAGCACAAATATTGCCCGTAAGCTACAGCCAGCGCGAGCGCACCGTTGCCGTCCGCGCCTTCGAACAGCCACGCATGACTCACCCGTCCGCCGTCCACGGTGGCGGCGAGTTTGTGTTTAACGGCACTGTTCCCTGCAATATCTGCGAATTTCATGTGTGTAAAAAAGCAAAAATAGAAAGAAAAACGGAAATTCAAAATCAATCAGCTTGAGCTGTCGTTGTAAGAATATTCATTACTTATTGAAATTCAATATGATACAGCGAAATTTCGTTCGCAATGTTTTTAGAAATTATGTTGAAATTTAATCGAAAATCACTTGAAACTATTAAAAACCAACTGAATGACTATTGAATGACCACTTAATGACAATACATTCTTTTGAAAAACATCTATAACATACATGTAATCAATTATTTAAATGTTTTCTTGCAAACTTTAAGTAAGAACTCTCACATCGCTTTGCGGAACCGGAATTTTGATGTCGTGTTTCAAAAATTCTCGATTTATGGCAATACGAATGTCGCTTTTTATGCCTTCAAACCGAAAGTTTTCAAACGTCCAAAAATATAACGTAAATTTCAATGCCCAATCACCAAAATCGGAAAACAGAACAACCGGTTCGGGCGTTTTTTCAACTTTTGGATGCTCGACGGCACATTCTTTTAAAATCTTCATAACCAACTCAATATCTGAGCCATAAGCTACGCCGATTTTTATATCGAAACGCGTTTCAACAACTTCGTCGGTGTAATTTTCGATATTTTCATTGATAAACGTTGAGTTCGGAACGCGCACCACCGTATCGTCTCGCGTGAGCAACGTTGTGGTTCTCAGCCCGATATGTTGCACAATCCCAATCATTCCTTCGGACGTTTCCACAACATCGCCGCCTTTGAGCGGGCGTTCGAGGAGCAAAATTACGCCGGAAGCCACGTCGCTGAACAGTTTTTGAATTCCCATACCCAAACCGACCAACAACGCCGCCGAACCCGCAAGCAAGAGTGTAATATCAAAACCGGCAACCTGCAAACTGAGAATTATGGCAAATATCCATACTAAATATTTGAATATCTGAAAGATAGCAGCACTTGTTCCTGCATCCATTCGCATGGTTTCCGAACGGTGCTCAAAGAAACTTTTTAAAGCTCTGAGCGTCAAGAAAGTAACAGAAATTACAATGGTCAAAAACCAAACATCGAACAAGGTTATTGAAACTTTTTGAATTACAAGAAGCTCAATGTCAGTGATTTGTGAAAAATCTCTAAACAAAACTTTTGCAATATAACTGAGCGAAATTGACCAAATAAGATATGCAATGAAAACCAGAGAGTTACGTTGAGACGGCGCGTTCGGTTTCAATATCGAAAAACGCAGAAGTCGAACCACGAAAAACGCCAAAACCGGCACGGACAGCACGAAAATAAAATCGGAATGAGAAATTTTGAACAACGCGTCGTAATACAAATTTTTACTCCAAAACAACGGATTTGCAATGTGTATAACGGAAGAAACTGCGGCAACCAGCGTTATCCAAACACCGATATAGTCTAATAAATCAGCGACTTTCCGATTTTTCATTCGGCGTAATAATTTTCGCAAAATGTAATTGACCAAAACCACGCTAAGCAGCAACAGCAGCGACCAAAGCAAATCGGCAACCGTGAAATTGAAGTATTCTATTTTAAAAAGTGGTGTTCGAAAAAAAGCTCTCATTAAAGTAATTTCTGAACTGCAAAAATAGGAAATTAGCGGTGTATTTTTGTATATTTTCGAGAAAATTTCTATTTTTAAAAATTATTTAGATTCAATAAGGTAAGAACTTGTTTGTTAATAAAAGATTTAACGAATATGAAAAATGCAGAATTATCTAAGAGTTCAGTATAAAAAGTCATAAAGTTGAAAGTTTGTAAAGTTAAATTACTGA
>DYSM01000360.1 GCA_020718265.1 Draconibacterium orientale
TATATCAGATTACGATTTTACTAAAATCCCAAACCGCTGTTTTTGGACACTACTGTCATGCTTACGTCGATGTCGGTTACGTCGTCGAGCATAACGGTTTTCATGCCTATGCCGGTGCGGTCTTCGGCGGGTATGGATGCCATGCGCAGGTTTTGTTTGCGTACGGTGTCTTCGGCTATACGGCGCATGGTGCGGGCGTTGCCAAAGAATTTATCGCGTTTGGTATATAACTCTTTGATGTATTTGAGCAGATGTTCTTCCGCGCCGGCATCGGGAGCCAAATCCTCTGTGGCAAGCATGGTTTTGAGAATATCATACAGCGTTTCGGGTGTATAGTCCTGAAAGTGCATGGTTTTATCGAAACGCGACTTCAAGCCCGGGTTCGTGCGCAGGAAGGTTTCCATGTTTTCGGGGTAACCGGCTACGATGACGGCAAATTTTCCGCGTTGGTCTTCCATATTTTTGAGAATCACCTCTATGGCTTCATTTCCGTAGCTTCCTTGTCCGCCGCCGGCGAGTGCGTAAGCCTCATCGATAAAGAGTACGCCGCCCATGGCTTCGTCTATTTTCTCTTTGGTTTTCAGGGCTGTTTGTCCGATGTAGCCTGCCACTAAACCTTCTTTGCCTACTTCCACCACGTGTCCGCGTTCGAGTAAGCCGAGTGCTTTGTATATTTTACCGAAAATACGTGCGATGGTGGTTTTTCCTGTTCCGGGGTTTCCGGTAAATACGGCGTGAAGCGAGAATTTGTTCAACACATCTTTACCGGTTTCGCGGTAGTAGCGCACGAGTTTGATGAGTTCGTTTATTTCATTTTTGATGCGATTCATGCCCACGAGCACGTTCATTTCGCCCACGGCTTCGCGCAAAAGTTGTTCTTCTATCGGAATGTTGATTTTCTTTTTGGCGCGAATGCTTTCGATGCGTTCCACGTCTTCCAACGTGAGGGTTGAAAGTTCTGTATTGCTGAGTTTGCGCACATCGTTGCGTTTGATGAGGCGCAAGCCCATGTTCATCTTCGCTTCGTCGATGATAGAGTATGCGAAACGCGCGTTTCCGAAGGTATTATCGCGGTTTCGGTATGCTTCAATAAGTATTTTATGAACAAAATCGCGGGCATCGGGCGTGAGCGTAACGGAACGTTTCGACACAGCATAATCCGAGATTTTGATAAGTTCGTCGGGCGTATAATCGTCGAAATGAAAGAAATAATTGATGCGCGATTTTAAACCCGGATTCGAGTTAATCATGTACATCGTTTCTTCCGTATAGCCTGCCATCATAATCGCGATATCGCCTGCGCCGTCGGACATTTCGCGCACCAGAACTTCAATAACTTCTTTACCGAAATCTTTTTTATCGTCTTTGGAACGCACGAGCATATAAGCTTCATCAATAAACAAAATGCCGCCGCGTGCTTCGTTGATGGCTTCTTTTACTTTCGGCGCGGTTTGTCCGATAAACTCACCCACAAGGTCGGCACGATCGACTTCGTGAACGTGTCCTTTGGAGAGCAAGCCTTTTTTCTGATATATTTTGCCTAATAATTTGACTACTGTTGTTTTACCTGTTCCGGGATTTCCGGTAAATACGCTGTGCAACGAGATGCTGTCGTTTTCGGTAAAGCCTTTTTCTTTGCGCAGACGCAAGAAATCGAGGTAGCTGATATGGTCTTTTACTTTTTGTTTAACAGCTTCAAGTCCAATGAGTTCGTCTAAACGTAGAACGACTTGTTCTAGGGTTTCGCCTTCCGTGCCGGCTTCTTTTATTTCTTGCTGAATTGCAGTAACTTGTCTCGCCTCGTGTATTTCCGGTATGCCTTCAATTTCATCTTTGCCCATTTTGAAAATTACGGATGCAACTAAGGTGTCCATGAATACAATTTCGGCAGAATATTGGTCGTCTTTCCACGAGCCGGGTGTGTTATTGCCCCAGCCGCGTTCGTACGTGAATGTTTTATCTTTGGAACCGTTTTCAATAAATTTCAAATTATCCATCTGTGCTTTGTGCATTCCGGCATCGTCGTAGAAATTTATCAAATATTCAAAGCCCCACGCTTTGTTGGTTTTGGATTTTATTTGAAGTTCCAGCCACACGTAGCGTGTGGTTTCTTTGTTGAATTGTGTCAGATATTTGCGTGTGGTCATGTTCCAACCGTCGAACGGACCTTCGTAAAGTTTGAGCGAAACGACCTCGAAATACGGATTATCGTTTGCCGTAACTAAACCGACTTCGTAAATATAAAACTCCTGAGAACCAACAAGTTCTTCGTCAATATAAGCTTCGCAAACGTACGTGCCGGGTTTCCAATAGCCGCCGGAGGTGTCCACGCCCCAGCTTTCGTAAATGTCCACCACATTGAGGTCTTTGCCTACGGTGTGTGTGCTGTCCAAACTGCAAATTTGTTTGCGCTTTTTAGACGTATCAAAGGCTTTGATGCTTACTTTTGCTTCCCATTCGTCTTCGTCGAACATTTTATTAAAGAACGAAAATTGTGCGCGCAAGTAAGTAATTTCGTCTTTCTCGAACACGCGTCGGTACTTTTTTGTAGAGTTTACCATCCATTCCGACGAGGAATACATCAGTAAACTCTTGAATTTATATGGTTTCCCGTAGGAATAATCTTTTATAGCCATAGTTTTGAAACAAATTGCGTTTGAACGAATGACAAAGTTAGAAAAAAAAACAATTCAAACATTACTTTTTTTACGAATCTACGTGCATGATTGAGAAATAATATAAATTTGCAAGGCTATTTTTTTATTAAATTAATTTTGGTCGGTTTCAATGACCACTGTTTTACGAACTATTTTTTTTAGCAATCATCTGGTTCTAAGTAATTTACAAATTGGATATTTAAATAAATACTGTCAAATTCACTTTTGAACGAAAATTCAATAATAGAACTTTGCAAACAAGCGTTAAACATTTATGAGTCCGGTCTAAAAAGCCTGTTTTATTTTAGCTAAACAATCTATATGC
>DYSM01000361.1 GCA_020718265.1 Draconibacterium orientale
TCATTTCAAATTATTGAGTCCGGTCTAAAAAGCCTGTTTTATTTTAGCTAAACAACCTATATGCCTGATTATCAGTGTTTTTGAAAATATTTTATAATTTAAGTAAATTGCTTATTATCAGTAATTTAACTTTACAAACTTTCAACTTTATGACTTTTTATACTGAACTCATTATTTATACAAAATTATATTACATTGATACTTAACCAACAAGATATTATCAGAACTCGAATGAATAAATTTAGTTCAGCCGTTATTGCAATTTTCTTTGCACAATTTGCATTCGCTCAACCAATGCCTGCCGATTCCGTAAAAACCGACACCGCCCGAATTGCCGTTACAGTTCCGGAACTTGTAGCAAAACCGGACTCAAACGCAGTAATGACAAAAGCTGACAGCATTTTAGCGTATGCAAAAACATTTATCGGTGTAACTTATAAATACGCAAGTGCTTCGCCAACACAGGGTTTCGACTGTTCGGGCTTTGTGTCGTATGTGTTCAACCATTTCGGGTATAAACTGCCGCGTTCGTCGAAAGATTACGGAACCATAGGCACAAAAGTGGAACTTGCAGACTGTCAGCCCGGCGACATCATGGTTTTTGCGGGCGGAAATCCTGCAAAACGCCCAATTGGACACGTCGGAATTGTGGTCGAAAATAAAAACGGCGATGTACATTTCATTCATTCAGCCACGTCCAAGCATCGAGGCGTTGTAATTTCACACTATAACTCTATAAAATATTACACTCAACGTTTGGTTTCCATTCGCAGAGTCATTTAGTTATGAAATATGAATTATGAAGTATGAAGTAAGGGATTTTACATCTGACATTTTCCTTCGTAAGATTTCAAAATTAGTTAAGATTATTGAAAATTCATATCATGCTGATTATTTTCCTTTTACGCAATAATCTGAATACTAACTACTCAATACTAATTACATAATACTCACGACCAAATATGTCTGAAAACAACTTATTTTTGTACAATGTTCCGCAGAATTTTATCGAAATTCTGGACAAAGGCGGCATCACGTATCTAAATGTTACGGACAGCGAACATTTAAAAAAACTGCATTCGGGCATGATTCTTACCATGCCGGAAATGCTTGCCGATGAAGATTATTTGCTTTGTCGCCTCAGTATGAGCCACACGCTGGATATTGTAGCTGTTATTCCGTCACATTTTTCAACGCAGCAAAAAGAAATGCTATACGAGTGCGGTGTGAAACATTTTTTACGCCAAGATGCTGATATTTACGACGTTATGTCAGTTCTGCCATGTAAAGCCCCTCACCGAATCGCAGCTATGAAAGACGCATTGCTGATGCCCGACAGTTTGATAAACAAAATATCGTCTCCAATATTTATAAAGGACACCGAACGCAAGTATCTGGCTTGCAACGATGCCTTTTGCGAACATCTTGGCGTGAACCGAGAAGATATTATCGGAAAAAAGGCAGAACAATTTTTCTCAAATAAAAAGTCGCAGATTTACGAAGAAATAGACAAAATTGTGCTCGAAACAGGACAGGAACGGCAGCATTTCGCAAAATCTATTCGTAACGACAACACCATTCATAATATCATTATTAAAAAAACGCCGCTTTACACCGCCGACGGAACCATTCGCGGACTTATTGCCGTAATTACTGATGTTACAGATTTGAAAATCAAAGAGAAACATCATAAGGATGAAAAAAATAAAGCTAAAAACTCCGACAAACTCAAGACGTCGTTCCTGTCAAATATGTCGCACGAAATTCGAACGCCGATGAACGCCATCGTAGGATTTTCGCAATTGCTCGCGTCTCCGACCTTGAACGACGAACGCAAAAAAATCTACATAGAACAAATAAATTCTAATGCGGCACAACTTCTGAAATTGATTGAAGACATTATTGAAGTCTCTAAAATTGAATCCGGAAAAGTGTCCGTAAATCACGAACCGTGTTATGTAAATCAATTTTTGGACGATTTGTTCACATCGTTCGAAGCACATCGTGGAATTATGGGCAAATCTAATCTGGAATTGCGCCTCACGAAAGCAGTTCCCGAAAAAATGTTCATGATACTGACCGACCAATATCGTCTGAATCAGATTATTACAAATTTACTTGGCAACGCATTAAAGTTTACCGACAGTGGCTTCGTCGAATTTGGGTACAGCGAGCAAGCGATTGCCGGCGAAAAATTTCTGGAATTTTTTGTAAAAGACTCCGGACTTGGCATCAACGAAGAAAAATTACCCTATATTTTCGACCGTTTTTCCAAAATTCCGGCATCCAAAACACGATTGTACGGCGGAACGGGCATTGGCTTATCTATTTCTAAAAGTTTGGTTGAATTGCTGGGCGGACAAATTTATGTGGAATCGGAAGAAAACAAAGGTACAACCTTTTATTTTACCATTCCGCTCATACAAAGTGAGTTAAAGACACAGAAACTCACAGAAACAAATAAAACATCGTCTGTGCAACGCCTTTATAATTGGTACAATAAACGGATTATGATTGCAGAAGACGAAGAAATGAACTTTTTGTATCTACAGGAAGTTCTGCGCCCAACCGGTGCGCAGGTTGTTTGGAAACAAAACGGCGACGAAGCTATACGCGAAATTGAACGCGATGCCGCTTACGACCTCATTCTGATGGACGTAAAAATGCCTAAAATAGACGGCTATCAGGCTACAAAAACAATCAAAAATGAATTTCCGCAAATTCCGATTATCATACAATCGGCTTATGCCATGCGTGCCGAACGCGAAACCGGTTTTGCTGCCGGATGCGACGAATACATCGAAAAACCCGTAAACCGCGAACAACTCTTGGAACTTATTGACGATTATTTTAACTAGTATTTGTAAGAAAACGTGTAAATATTTGAATTTATGTAGGTTGTAGTCATTTTTTCAATTGAATGTTTTGTCATTTAGGAGTCATACAATGGTCAAAAAAGTAGTCATTCTTTGT
>DYSM01000362.1 GCA_020718265.1 Draconibacterium orientale
GAAAAAATGACTACAACCTACATAAATTCAAATATTTACACGTTTTCTTACAAATTCTAATTCTGAAAATCAAACGATTATGGTAATGAGTTGAGCATATTATCCAACGAATATTCGTCCATAATATACACATCGCGCGGTTTACTGCCTTTTGCAGGTCCCACAATTCCGGCAGATTCCAATTGATCCATGATGCGTCCGGCGCGGTTGTAACCGATAGCCATCTTTCTCTGAATCAATGATGTAGAACCTTGTTGATTCATTACAATTAAACGCGCAGCATCTTCAAACATTTCATCGCGTTTACTCAAATCTGCTCCGCCGTAATCATCGGATTCGTTACTTTCCGGTTCCGGCAACAGATATGGAATCGGGTAACCTTGTTGGTTTTCAATATATTTTGTAACTTCTTCTAATTCAGGCGTGTCGATGAAAGCGCATTGCAAACGAATTAGCTCGCTGCCTTGTGAAATGAGCATGTCGCCGCGACCGATGAGTTGGTTTGCACCGGGGCTGTCCAAAATTGTGCGAGAGTCAATCATCGACGCCACTTTGAAGGCAATCCGCGCGGGGAAGTTCGCTTTAATGACACCGGTGATAATGTTGGTCGAAGGGCGTTGCGTGGCGACAATCAAGTGAATGCCGACGGCGCGCGCAAGCTGTGCTAAACGTGCAATCGGAAGTTCAATTTCTTTGCCCGCAGTCATAATCAAATCGGCGAACTCGTCAATCACTAACACAATGTAAGGCAGAAACTTATGACCTTTATTCGGGTTCAAGAGTCGTTTTAAGAATTTTGCATTATACTCTTTTATATTACGAGCTTGCGCAGCTTTCAGCAGTTGATACCGATTATCCATTTCAATATTCAACGAACTTACGGTTGCCATAACTTCGTGATTATCCGTAATAATCGGTTCTTTTGCATCGGGCAGAGTTGCTAAGAAATGCTTTTCAAGTCGCTCATACAGTGTAAGTTCCACTTTCTTTGGGTCCACCAAAACGAGTTTCACTTCCGACGGATGTTTTTTATAGAGAATTGAAGCCAGCATTGCATTGAGTCCCACAGATTTACCTTGTCCTGTAGCACCGGCAACAAGCAAGTGCGGCATCTTGGTTAAGTCGAACACATACGTTTCGTTGGAAATTGTTTTTCCCAGCGCAATCGGCAAATCCATTTTGGCTTCCTGAAACTTAGCGGAGCGAATCATTGAGCGCATCGACACCATTTCCGGATTTTGGTTCGGAACTTCAATCCCGATGGTGCCGCGTCCGGGCATGGGCGCAATGATACGAATGCCAAGCGCAGAGAGGCTTAGCGCGATATCGTCTTCCAAGTTTTTAATTTTTGAAATTCGCACGCCGGGCGCGGGAATAATTTCATAAAGCGTAATTGTCGGACCGATAGTTGCTTTAATCTTCTGAATTTCTATCTTATAATGCTTGAGTGTTTCGACAATTTTATTTTTATTTTCGATAAGCTCTTCTTTCGTAACCTGTGGGTCGCCGGTTTGGTGCTCTGTTAAAAGTTCTAACGGCGGCACGCGGTAATGCGAAAGATCTAATTTGGGGTCGTAATTTGTAAGCGACGGTCTGTCAATATTTTCATACAAAATATCGTTATTTTCTTCAACCACTAATGCAAGTTTTCCGTAAAGCTGATGCGGTAAAATGGGCGCAATTCCGCGCATTTCGGTCGAAACAGGTTCTTCTGAATCTTCGACAACATCTTCATTTTCAGAAACATTTGTGATTTTTTCTTGGCTTACACTTTCTGTCGATGCGGTGTGTTGCACTTCAAAACCAAGTTCGGAGTCAAGGTCTTTTTCGTTACCGTCGTCGAAAAGTTTATAGTTTCGCCGTTCTGTAATTTTCACCTCTTCGTCGTCGAAATCGGGTGCCTTTATAATTTTTTCAGAAACCTTGCTAATTTCATCGGTCATTGTTGTAACAGGCTTTACAATAACAGGTTGCCCTTCATTTTGTGTCGAAAAATTAAATTTATCGGTAACTTTTGAAACGATATTTTCCTTAACTGCACCGAATGCGGCATTGCGGGTTTCTTGCGAGCTGACTTTTTTTACAAGTGCCGATGTTCTGAACCAAAAACCTTGCACGGTCATGGTCAGATAGCCCAAAATCATAAGTAAAATTACGATGACTGTACCGAATTTACCTACCAACGACACTAAAAACGAGCTGATTCGGAAGCCAAATCCGCCTCCGAGATACACCAAATCCGAGTTGAAAAGGAATGCAAACGTTATGGATGTCAGAACAACAATGTAGAGTGTTCGCTTTGTAAATCTGCGTAAATTTACGGTTCTGACATTCATCATCCGTAAACCCACAAGCGCGAAAAGCGCGACTAATAGAAACGCTGCAATACCAAATCCGCTGTAAACAAATACATTAGAAACAAGAACTCCAATCTTTCCGGCAAAATTTGCAACATCTACACTCGTGTCGAACAGATAATCCCGCCAGTGCATATACAAAATATCTTGGTCTTCGCGCCATGTGCCGAGGAACGAAATAAAAGATACAAACATCAGTAACGAAAATAATACGAGAAACACTCCGGCAAACTGTCGATAGCGTTCATCTTCGTATAAATTCTTCATTCTCAGCACAAAAGGCTCTTTCTTCGTGAGCTTTCGCTTGCGTTCGATTTTCTTCTCAGGGGTCTTTGCCATATTAAAATGTTAAGCAAACTTTAAATTGGGGCGCGCAAATATATCTATTTTTTTTGACATGACTAAAAACAATCTAAAAAACGAAAAAAAATCCGGATGACACTCCGATGCTCAAATGTTATACAAGTGCGGATAAACTATCTGCTTCAAAATCTTTACCGGTAATTGTAAGAAAACGTGTAAATATTTGAATTTATGTAGGTTGTAGTTGTTTTTTCAATCGAATGTTTTGTCATTTAGTAGTCATTCAATGGTCAAAAAGTAG
>DYSM01000363.1 GCA_020718265.1 Draconibacterium orientale
AATTAAGTCATTATGAAACAATTATTTACACTTGTAATTGCATTTTTTTGCATTCAAATTCAAGCACAAACATCTTATACGTCAGACGATTACGCCATTGTGGGCAGTAAATTTTATCTGACATCAACAACCGATTTTTCAACGGATTTTGAGACGACGGGCGAAAATTTTGTTTGGGATTTTTCATCGCTTTCAGGAAATTCACAGGACAGTTTACAGTTCCGAAATCCGAACACTACCGGCTACATTTGGGCGTTTATTTACAACCAAAACAACACAAATTTGTCGTCCACCAAAAGCGAAACAACGTCCATGAATGCTTTTGGACAAAGCCTTGGTATAACGAATATTAACAGTTATTTCAAGAAAACCGGGACACAACTCACGCAAGTTGCATCGGCATATAAAATTGACTACAACGGCACGCAAATACCTGTTACAAACCAATTTACAAATTCTGATGTTGTATATAATTTCCCCATAGATTTTGGCGATTCGGACACGGATAATTCTGAATTTACGATTGATATTCCTTCGGTGTATTATCAGAATAAAACTACGGAACGAAGCAATGTTGTGGACGGTTGGGGCACAGTATCAACACCTTACGGCACATTCCCGAACGCGTTGCGCATGACAACCACACTTACCGAAAACGACACCTTAGCCTTACTTGGCACAGGCATTGCGCGTGTAATTCGCACAACACGAGAGTTGAAATGGTTTGATAAATCGCAAAAATATCCGGTTCTTATTGTAAATCAAACCTTTGCGGTAGATACTTGGACGACAACATCGGTGCAATATTTAGACGAAAAACGCGATTTTGAATCCACAGCTTTATTCGCCTACACGCCTGTGTATCCGACAGTTGGCGCGACAGTCTATTTTCAAAACATGAGCACAAATGCCAACACTTACGCATGGACGTTTGACGACCCGACAAGCGGCGACCAAAACACAAGCACCGAACAACATCCGAGCCACGTATTCGGCGCGGAAGGCACTTACAGCGTGCATCTTACGGCAAGCAACGGCACATTTACCGATGAAGTTACAATTCCGGTCATTGTAGGAACTTCCGATGTGAAAAATCCGAAATCCGGACAAATTCAGGCATTTCCAAATCCGTTTTCATCACAAATATCACTAAATCAAGAATTTGAATCAGAAATAATTGTTCAATTAGTTTCTATTTCGGGACAAATTTTATTTGAAGGAAATACGCTTGATAATCAAGATTTTTCTGATTTGAAATCCGGAATCTATTTTTTAAAACTGATTTCTGACAAACAGACACAAACTGTAAAAGTATTAAAACAAAATCAATAGATATTTCAGAAAAAATTTGAAAATATTATCTTTGCAGAAAAATAAATCAAAGATGAAACAAATTATTCTGTTATCTGTTGTGATTCTGCTCTTTGCAACGTCGTGCAAACGCAATGAGAAAGAGGAACAAGAAAAATTAGATGCTTACATTGCCGAGCACAACATTACCGTAAAACCGACTGAAAGTGGTTTGTATTACATTGAAACACAAGCAGGTACAGGCGAAAAACCGGTTAAAGGCAGCACGGTTCAAGTCCATTATACCGGCACGCTCATTGACGGAACGGAATTCGACAGTTCAATCGGCGGTTCGCCTTTAGAGTTTCCGCTCGGCGTGGGTTACGTGATTGCGGGCTGGGACGAAGGCATTGCTCTAATGAAGGAAGGCGGAAAAGCTACACTCATCATTCCCAGTGAATTGGGCTATGGCGCACAAGCTGCAGGTTCAATTCCGGCGTATTCTACCTTAATTTTTGATGTAGAATTGGTAAACGTATTAAAATAACAATGCACGCATAGTATTTTTCAAAAAATAATCGTAACTTCGGGCAGTCATAAAATTAGAAGGTATGCCGTCAAAAAGTCACGAACGGATAAAAAATATGCTCAATTTGGCGGCTCGTCGCATCAAGGCTAAAAACCAGATTCCGAGCTTTGCTTCGATGCGTCCGATTTTAGAAGTAGGCACGTTGTTTGCGCTTTTGCCTTGGGGCGTTGGGTTTAAGCCAATTTTGTTGCGCAACAAAAAATGCTTTCGAACTGTGAATGCGGAAGCCATAATTCCGAATTATCCGGCAAACACCAACCAAATAATTTTATACTTGCACGGAGGTGGTTACACGCTGGGCTCCTCGCACACGCATCGGTCGTTGGTAGGTAAAATTGCCAAACTCACAAATCGCGTTGCCATACTGCCGGAATATCGTAAAGCGCCTGAAAATCCGTTTCCGGCAGCGTTGGAAGATGCGGTTTTCAGCTACAAAGCCTTGCTCGAACGCGGCAAAAAACCGGAAGACATTATTCTGATGGGCGACTCCGCAGGCGGCGGATTAGCTGTTGCTACACAGTTGAAACTCAAAGAGATAAACTTACCTCAAGCGGGAGCGATTGTTTGCCTGTCGCCTTGGGTAGACTTGGCTGCAACAGGCACAAGTATCGACAAATTTCAAAACGAGGACCCGCTGGTCGATAAAGAAAAAATGCACCTTTGGGCAGGATTTTATGCGGGCGAATTTCCGGTAACACATCCGCATGTATCGCCGTTATATGCTGATTTAAAAGGGCTTAATCCAATATTAATACAAGTCAGTTCGGGCGAAATGCTTTACGACGATTCGGTACGTTTGGCGCAAAAAGCGAAAGATTCCGGTGTGGATGTTACCTTACAAACGTGGGACGGCTTAATTCATTGGTGGCATATTTTCCAAAGAACTATTCCCGAAGCCGGAGAAGCGGTTGGAAAAATATCGGAATTTGTGTTGAAAATTTTCAACCAAAACGCAAAAAGTAAAGCAGTTTAGAAATACGTGTAACCATTTAATTTCAAGTAAGTTAAACAATTTTCATCAATCTTTCCAATATTTATATGAGTCCGGTCTAAAAAGCCTGTTTTATTTCAGCTAAAC
>DYSM01000364.1 GCA_020718265.1 Draconibacterium orientale
ATTTTCAGTATAGTTTGAAACAAAATGCTCCGCTGTCCGGCACACTGAAATAGCTTTGCCCCAAAGCGGAGCATTCTTCTTTCCAACGGTCGATACGATTTTGCTTGTTTGAAGAATCGAAGATAACTAACTCGGTATCATAAAGTTCGTCAATTTCTTCCATACTTAAATACGGATTATTCCGAACTAACACAAAATCGACTTTCAGTTTCGTCGGACTTGTGTGCGCAACCTGCTTTTTATCGGAAATGATTGCCATCTTCTCATCAAAAATTTGCAAAAAAGCCGAATCTTTCTGAAAAATAGAAGTTTGAAATGTAGTATCCGTTGACAGAATTTTCGGATGTTTGTTTCTGATTGACAATAAATTACTTTTTATTCCGAATTCAATATCCTGTTGAGAAACGCTTGAGTCAGCAAACATTACATTTTGTTCGCCCAAATTCAATTGTAACACCGAGCCGCCTTTGACATTATACACCCAAAGCGAGTTTTCCGAATGTCGCGAAACATTTAGCCACAAACTCCATCCGACAATCAACACAAACATAGACAACCCGAAACGCAAATAACGATACTGTCTGAAAATGAGCCAAGAAGTTACCGACAAAATTGCGCCGTACCACAACGCCATTTGCACACTGTCGAAATAAATATTTTCAATTGCCGCATAAGGCAAACGCTCAACGCCTTCGACCATGTAATTCATGGCGAACACCATGTATTTCAGCGCGTAAGCCACCCAATCCGACACAAACGGGATGAACGACACGAACAACAATAACGCCGCAACATACACAATAAGCGTAGAAATGAAGATGATAAACAGATTTGAAACCAAGAACCACGTCGGGAAAATGTGAAAATAATACAGTGAAATCGGCGTGGTACCCATTTGTGCGACAATAGAAACCGCCGTCAATTCCCAAAGTTTTTTGACCCAATTTCGTTTGAAGGAAAGCACATTTGTAAGCCGCGTTTGATACAGAACTATAAACAGCACAGCAATATAGGAAAGCTGAAAACCAACATCGCTAATCAGAAACGGATTTATCAGCATGAGCAGAAATGCCGAAGCCCCCAGAGAATTGATTGTGTTCATCGGGCGGTTAAGTGCCTGACCGAATGCAAAGAACGAAAACATAACCGCCGCACGCCGCACCGAAGGCGACAAACCCGACAGCATCGCAAAGCCCCAAATGAAAAGTATCAGCAGTATTGCCTTGATAATGATGCCGTAATTGGATTTTCGAGTGCGCAATTTGTCCAAAAACTTTAACAAAAAACCCAAAATCACATACACAATGCCCACGTGTAAACCGGAAACCGACAGCACGTGCATTCCGCCCGAAACCACATACGAGCGACGGATTTCGTTGGTTATGTCGCTTGTTTCGCCCAAAGTAATTGCCTGTAATACAGCAAGTTCTTCGCCCGAAATGCCTTTCTTAACATAAATATTGATTAAATCGTTGCGGATGGTTTGCGCTTTTTCGTATAACCAATTCGCATCATTCGAGTCGAGCGGCTGCCACTGTCGGGCTTTCATATACGTTTGAGACACAACACCTTTGCGAAACAAATAACTTTTGTAATCGAACTCATGCGGATTGCCGGCGTTGCGCACTTTGGCAACGGTAGATTTCAGCAAAACATAATCGCCGTAGTGCAATTGTGCTGCTACGCTGTCTTTTTCTATATATGTGAGAATTAGGTTTTTAGACGGATGCCTGACCGAGTCGGGTGTTTGATAAAAGACAGTTTCCAGCACGGTTTTGTAGGAATTTGCTTTCTCGGCGGGCGGTTCGCTCAGGCGGGCGAGCAAGAGAATTTCGCGGTCGTACTCGGGGAAATCCGTCGGTTTGTTGAAATTTACATTCAAAATACCGAGCAAAACAAAGAAAACAGTTACGGAAAGTCCGGCTACATATTGCCTTGAATAATGTTGTTTGCCAAGCAAAAGCCACGAAGCAAAAAGGAAACTAAATACTGAAATTGCGTAAAAAAGCACACTGTTCGCGACCTCAAAAGACATGCCCGCCACAATTCCGACCATGTACGGAATGAGAATTTTTACGAAAGGCATGTTTCGAAGTTCTTGGGCTAAGTGTCTTAGCATAAGTGCTTTAATTGACGGATTCTACTCTTTTGTTTTCGCCCCGAAAAAAGCAAAAACCGTTCCGAAAATTGTGTTACACCGATTTTTGTTTGAAATATTACACAGTCCGATGCTGTACAACTTTTCACCGAATTTAAATTTACATAAACGTTCGCGTGACGCTGCGCCTAAATCAACGACAGCCTCACGAGAACTGAGTTTTCTTACAACGACTATTTAGTATTTGTAAGAAAACGCGTAAATATTTGATTTCATGTAGATTATAGCTATTTTTTCAATTGAATGTATTGTCATTCTGTGGTCATTCAATGGTCAAAAA
Organism: Draconibacterium orientale; assembly: GCA_020718265.1. Taxonomy (GTDB): domain Bacteria; phylum Bacteroidota; class Bacteroidia; order Bacteroidales; family JAADGE01; genus DYOJ01. The sequence continues at coordinate 2,439 of DYSM01000364.1, forward strand.
GTAGTCATTCATTGTTTTTTTTAGTTTCAATCGAATTTCTACTGTATTTCTACAGAATTTCTTAAAACATTCAAGTAGAAATATCACTATAACATTAAGTATTTCAATGAGTTCTGAGTTTTCTTACAAGCACTATTTGAAATCTACAATCGTTTCGTCGCCTGCAATATTACGGATTTTCATGCGCAAAGGTTTTTTAGTGCAGATAATTTTACCGTTCCAAAAATCTTTTGACTTTTTACTGTCTGTTATCAAATAGCCGTTTTTATCTATTTTCAGTTCGCAATCGCTTGTCCAACTGTATGCTGATGTAGTGCAATCTATGGATATTAATTCAATTAGCTCTAAACCTGTTTCGCTGATTTCGATTGGTTTAAATTTGGTTTTCTTTGGCTTATCATCGGTTTCTTCCGTTTCTGCTTCTTCGTCTGCCGGTTCGTTTAATGTTTTAAAATCGCTTTTGTTTAAGCCTTTCTTTTGATTGTATTCGTTAATTTTTTGGATTA
>DYSM01000365.1 GCA_020718265.1 Draconibacterium orientale
ATCAATAGTTCTATATTACTTTGCTTCGTATTTTTTAAGGTTTGATGACATGCAAATTTTCAATACGTTCAAAATGAGCTGAATTCAACGTTGCGATTTTTAAACTATTTCGTAAAGCAACAGCAGCAATCAGTAAATCATTGGTATCGATTAAATTACCGGATGATTTAAGGTTTAAATATATTTCGGAAGCTATTTCTGCACAAGTAGAATCGAACGGAAGAATATCTACATGTCAAAAATTTCATGTCAAAATTTATCCTTGTTTTTATCACCTCTAAGTATTTCATACTGAACGATTGCCGAAATACTAAAACGATATTTCTGAGACAGTTCATACCAAAAAGTGTTTATCTTATCTTTTTTTCTGTAATAATCAATCAAGACACTCGTGTCGATGCAAATTACTTCCATTGAGTGAACTTTTTTTGTTTTTCGATAAAAAAAGCCTCGTCTTCTGTCGTCATCGTTGGTCCGTTCAAAAGCATTTCTTGAAATTCGTTCTTAAAAGTTGTATTTTCATTCGATAATTCGTCTTTCTTTGAATATGGCAACACGATAACCTCCACATATATCGATTGAAAATTTAACGGGATAGAAATGTTTAGGTAATTATTTTCTGTTTTGTGAATTGTCCTTAAAGCTTCCATGACATTAATATTTTATCGTATTCGGCTAAGATAGCAAAATTTCGGTTAAAACACAACATTTATTTTGCGAGAATCGTTCGGCAACACTTCAATATACACATTTACGGCTTCTTCCGGCAGAAGCGTTTCGATTTTTTCGGGCCATTCGATGAAGCAAATTGCGTTCGAATATACATAATCTTCGTAACCCATATCGAGGGCTTCGGCGGGCGATTCAATACGGTAAAAATCAAAATGATAGATGCCTTTATTTAAAGAATCTCTATACTCATTTACCAGAGCAAACGTGGGACTGCTGACGGTTTCCGTAACGCCGGCTGCTTCGCACAACGCCTTGATAAACGTAGTTTTCCCGCTGCCCATACTGCCGCGAAATGCAAAAATTCGATATTCTGTCAAGTCCGACATGAATTGCCGTGCTGTTTCTGTTATTGATTCAAGATTTGTTATCGAATATGTTAGACTATTTTTCATAAATATCTGATAAATATGCTTTTATGAAAATAATTTTCAAATTTATAAACCTTCAAATTTTACAACTATTTCGGAACCAGAGTAATTAAAGGAAGCAGCAATTCTTCGAGCGAAACGCCGCCGTGCTGAAACGTGTCTTTGTAATAATTCACATAATGGTTGTAATTGTTCGGATATGCCAGAAAATCATTATTTTGCGTAAAAATGTAACTTGCGCTCAGCGTTGCCGACGGCAATCCTGCATCTTCGGGTTTTGTGATTTCAAACACGCGATTGCGCGGATAACTGAGGTTTCGCCCTTGTTTGTAGCGCAAATTTGTAGTTGTTTCGCGGTCTCCGATAACTTTAAGAGCATTGGAAATCCGCACCGAACCATGGTCTGTTGTAATAAACGTTTTAATTTTTTCTTTTGCCAAAATCTTTATCAATTCCAGCAGCGGCGAGTGCTCGAACCACGTAAGCGTGAGCGAACGATATGCGGATTCATCGTCGGCAAGCTCGCGGATGAGTTTCATTTCCGTGCGCGCATGTGAGAGAATATCCACAAAATTGTAAACTACTACAATAAGCTGATTTTCAAGCAAATTACTGATATTTTCGTTCACACGAACGCCGGCTTTATTGTTCAGCACTTTTTCGTAACCGACTTTTACTTTTCGGCGATTTCGTTCCAAAAGCAAGTTCAAAAGCACTTCTTCATATTGATTTTTTCCGCCTTCCTCGTCGTCGTTAAGCCAATATTGAGGGTAGCGTTTAGAAATTTCCAGCGGCGTAAGTCCGGCAAAAAATGCGTTTCGGGCGTATTGCGTGGCAGTCGGCAACATGCTCCAAGAAATTTCTTCCGAAGCTGTGGTCATATATTTGTTGATAATCGGTTGAAGCGTTTTCCATTGGTCAAGTCTCAGATTATCAATCATTAACACGCAAACTTTTTCGCCTTTGTCTGTCAGCGGAAAGATGCGTTTGCGGATAAAATCGAAGGGCATTTCGGGGCGTTTCGTAACATCGGGCTTCATCCAGCCCAGATATTCATTTTTGATAAACTTTGCAAACAAAGTATTTGCGTCCTCTTTTTGCATTTTTATGACTTCATCCATTGTTTTGCCATCCGATGCTTCGAGCTTCAACTCCCAGAAAACCAGCTTTTTATAAACTTCAACCCAATCTGTGTAAGTTCGTGCCGCGCTAATTTCGCTGCCAAGTTCCATGAACTCGCGTTGGTAGTCGGACGTTGTTTTTTGGGTAATCAAACCGGCTTGCTCTACGTGTTTTTTTATGGCAAGCAATATTTGTTTCGGATTTACGGGTTTTATCACGTAATCGCTTACTCCTGAACCGATTGCATCGTCCATCGTGCTTTCGTCTTCGTTCTTCGTTACCATGACTACAGGCAAAGCCGGACGCAATTTTTTGATGTCGGAAATAATATCCAAACCCGATTTTCCGGGCATATTTTCATCTAAAAACATGATATCGAAGCTTCTGTCTTTCAAGATGTCAAGCGCATCGTCGGCATTATTTGCAGTTTCGACCGCATGTCCTTTTTCTTCCAAAAAAAGAATGTGAACACGCAATAAATCTATTTCGTCATCCACCCAAAAAATTTTGGCTCCGTTCATATTTTTTTTAATTTATTTTTATTGGCACAAAAGTAAACTAAAAATTGGAATTTTGAAGTAATCCGGTTTGAATATCGCATTTGAAAGCCTCAAAATTTAGTGCTCAAATCTTGATATAAAATATTTTACAAAAATCAGTTTTAGTATCTGAATCTTTATTTACTTCGCATTTTGATTTTTGAATATAGCATCAC
>DYSM01000366.1:0-174 GCA_020718265.1 Draconibacterium orientale
TTTCAATTGAATTTCAACTGAATTTCTAAAAACATTCGGAACGAAATTTCGCTATTTCGTAAAGAATTTCAACAAGTTATGAGTTTTCTTACAAGCACTAATTATGATGTAAGGGTTGTGAAAACAGGCTCTAATGTTTTGAAATCTCGATGAAAATTCAGTAGAAATTAAACT
>DYSM01000366.1:274-2928 GCA_020718265.1 Draconibacterium orientale
CTTTGACAACTCTTTGACAACTCTTTGACAACTCTTTGACAACTCTTTGACAACTCTTTGACAACTTTCTGACAATAATATGACCATCTATGACAATATCACTAATTCCCGAACAACATTCCTTTTGTAAAAATGTGAAGTCGGTTTAGTTGTTTCTGCAAGGTCATTTTCGGCGATTTTTTGAGGATATTTTTGTTTAGAAAAGACGGAAACAGATAGCCTTCAATGATGTAAATCAGCCGAATAAGACGCATGGAGTCGGAGATATTTCCGGTTACTGCTATTTTATTTTCGGCAAACACATGATGCGCGCCGGCCTGGGTCGTTATCATCTTGAAAGCGGTATCTAAGTCTTGTATTTCCACAATCAAATCAGATTCTGCTCGTTTTTCTGTTCCCAAAAATTTCAAAATATTGCCTTGTTTTTGCACAACCAAGCTCGGTCCTGCCGGCAAAACATCCATGCTGAACGCGAAACCTTCGTTCCACGACGATGCCTCGTGCACAACCTCTTTTTCAAAATGCGATGCAGATTGCAATGCGCGCCCCAAAGCCATGAAACCAACTTTAACGGCGTGATATTTAACATCTTCGCGTTTCGGATTTATATCGGTAAGTATTGCCATTCGATATTAGTTTGGATATTAAAGTAAACGGTCTAAGTTACGAATAAATTCCGAACCCCGACCGAATTTTTGTATATTTCTGAGAATAAATTAAACGATTTTTTCAAGTCCCAAATCGATTCGTTTCAGCGTTTCGTCTTTTCCGATAACAGAAACAATATCGAACAAATGCGGACCACCGCCGGTGCCCGTGAGCACTAAGCGCAACGGATTCAGCACTTTGCCCATGTTCAAAGCATTGTCGGAAATGTATTGTTTTACACGTTCTTCTGTATTATGTGTAGAAAAATCGGCTTCGGAAACAGATTCTAAAACAGATTTTACGCCGGCAAGCATGGCTGCGGTATCTTCTTTCCAATGTTTTTTTATTGAATTCGGATTGTATTCCATCGGAGTTTGGAAAAAGAACGCAGCTTGTTCCCAAAAGTCCGGAATCAATACCACGCGCTCTTTCACGTGCGGCACAACCTTTAGCAAATAGTCATCACAGACATCTACTTGATGCTGAGCTAATATTGGTTTGAAATAGTCAGCCAAAACGCTGTCCGCACAATTCTTTATATAATGTTGATTAAACCATTTTGCTTTATCTACAGAGAATTTCGCGCCGGCTTTGCTGATTTTCGACATATTGAAGGCTTCAATCAATTCCGACATCGAAAAAATTTCTTGCTCCGTGCCGGGATTCCAACCCAAAAGCGCGAGCATATTTACGAATGCTTCGGGCAAATAGCCCGATTCTCTATAACCGGACGAAAACTCGCCGGTTTCCGGGTCTTTCCAGGCAAGCGGGAATACAGGGAAGCCGAGGCGGTCGCCGTCGCGCTTGCTGAGCTTGCCTTTGCCGTCGGGTTTGAGCAACAGCGGCAAATGTGCAAATTGCGGCATGGTTTCCGTCCAACCGAATGCGCGATACAGCAACACATGCAGCGGCAAGGATGGCAACCACTCTTCGCCGCGAATGACGTGCGAAATTTCCATCAAATGATCATCCACAATGTTTGCCAAATGGTAAGTCGGTAAGCCGTCGGACGATTTGAACAGCACTTTATCGTCCAATTCTTGTGTGTTTACGATAATTTCGCCGCGAATAAGGTCGTTCATCGTAACATTTTCGTTTTCGGGCATGGCAAACCGAATGACATACGGCTCGCCCGATGCTATTTGTTGTTTAACTTCATCGTCCGACATGGTATAGGAGTTTTTCATGCCGCTGCGAGTAACAGCATTGTATTGTCGGACTGACGATTTTTCGTTTTCCAAACGTGTACGCATGTCTTCCAGAGCTTCGGGCGTATCAAACGCATAGTAAGCCTGCTTCGTGTCGAGCAATTGTTGCGCGTATTTGATGTAAATATCTTTACGTTCCGATTGTCGGTAAGGTCCGAACTTGCCGCCTTCACGAATGCCTTCGTCGAAACTCATGCCGCACCACGCAAGAGCTTCCATGATGTAATCTTCCGCGCCGGGCACGAAACGTTTTTGGTCGGTGTCCTCAATGCGGAGGAGAAAATCGCCGCCGTTTTGTTTGGCAAACAAATAGTTAAACATTGCCGTGCGCACGCCGCCCATGTGCAGCGGTCCCGTGGGGCTGGGCGCAAATCTGACTCTTACTCTGCGATTCATAGATTGAATTTTGATGCAAAGATAAACATTCAGCGCAAAAAAGTATAGAATATCGTTATGTGTTTTTTAGAGTGTTGTAACTTTGCGCCGAATTACATTTTACACAATTGTTCAAATAATCAGATATTATCAGTTTTTTTGCAACTATTCAGCCATTCTTGATTTTTAAACAATTGATTATCAGCACTGTATAAAAACCAATAACGCTTTAACATATTTCAACTAAATTTCAATTCATTGTTAATCAATTAGTTACAAATAAATTCTCAAATTTTATACTGTTGATATAATAAAATAATATTTATAAGTTATTATCAATCAGTTGTTTATAGCGGCTGAACAGTTACAAAATTTAATTTCTGACAAATATACTAAATATTTAATCAATTATTGTTTCGGTGT
>DYSM01000367.1 GCA_020718265.1 Draconibacterium orientale
TATCAGTAATTTAACTTTACAAACTTTCAACTTTATGACTTTTTATACTGAACTAATATTTCAAAGACTCAACAATCGTTTGCACCGTGTTCGCCTTCAAAAGTATGTTATTTAATATTGTGCTGTTATTAAACACTTTGTTTTGTTTCTAAACAATTAAATTTCAACACTTTAAACAGTCTTGTTTAGTGCTGATTTTTTTTTTGCTTTATGCCGAAACATTTACCTTTGTGTAAAATAATTGTTAAATTTTTATTTAAAAAATATACAAATGAAAGAAAAAATCAAAGAATTTATCGACGGCGTCATTGCACGCAATCCCGGCGAAAAAGAATTTCACCAAGCAGTGCATGAAGTTGTAGAAACCGTATTGCCGTTCATTGAAGTTAATCCGAAATACAAAGAAGCTAAAATTTTGGAACGTTTAGTTGAACCCGAACGCACCATCATGTTTCGCGTGCCGTGGCAAGACGATAAAGGAAATTACCAAATCAATCGCGGCTATCGCATTGAATTTAACAGCGCAATCGGACCTTACAAAGGCGGCTTGCGTTTCCACCCAAGCGTGAACCTCAGCATTTTGAAATTCTTAGGTTTCGAACAAATTCTTAAAAATAGCCTCACGACATTGCCAATGGGCGGCGGAAAAGGCGGCTCGGATTTCAACCCAAAAGGAAAATCGGATAACGAAATTATGCGTTTCTGCCAAAGTTTTATGACAGAATTGTGCAAACATATCGGTCCGAATACCGACGTGCCCGCAGGTGACATCGGCGTTGGCGGTCGTGAAATCGGATTTTTGTTCGGACAATACAAACGCATCCGTAACGAGTTCACGGGCGTGCTCACAGGCAAAGGCATTGAGTGGGGCGGCAGTCTCATGCGTCCGGAAGCAACAGGTTTCGGCGTTGTTTATTTTGCACAAAATATGCTTGCAACCAAAGGCGACTCACTGAAAGGCAAAACAGTTTCAATTTCAGGTTTCGGAAACGTTGCTTGGGGTGCTGCCATAAAAGCAAACGAACTTGGCGCAAAAGTTGTAACTATTTCAGGACCCGACGGTTATATTTATGACGAAAAAGGTATCAGCGGCGAAAAAATTGAGTATATGCTCGAACTTCGCGCATCGAATAACGACATTGTTGCACCTTACGCACAAGAATTCGGCGCAAAATTCGTAGCAGGAAAACGTCCGTGGGAAGTAAAAGTAGATGTAGCTTTGCCCTGCGCAACGCAAAACGAACTCAACGGCGACGATGCCAAACAACTCATAGCTAACGGCGTAAAAGTTGTGGTTGAAGGCGCAAACATGCCCAGCACACCCGAAGCCATCGAAGCATTCCACGGCGCAAAAGTATTGTTCTCACCCGGGAAAGCCTCTAACGCAGGCGGTGTGGCAACATCAGGTTTGGAAATGAGCCAAAACTCACTCCGCTTCAATTGGACTGCCGAAGAAGTTGATCAAAAACTCCAACGCATTATGAGCGATATTCACAGCTCTTGCGTAAAATACGGCACACAACCCGACGGTTATGTGGACTACGTAAAAGGCGCAAACATCGCAGGTTTCGTAAAAGTAGCCGATGCCATGTTAGCACAAGGTTTAGTGTAACAATTTGTTTTCATATTCCGTTCTAAGAGTGAGACTGTTTCGTTTCGGAGCAGTCTTTTCTTTCTGAAGGATGTTCGTCTATTCTTAGACTGCGAACGGAGCTGGATTCAAGTCGCAGACGGAACATCATCTCGCGCCGTCGGGCTATGATTCAAGGCACATGCCTTGCGAAATATTTGCCGGTGCATTTTTAAAATTAGAATATTTTTCGTAGTTTTGTAATCGGATTGTTGCGCAACGGCATATATGACAGCACGCCGTCGAACGTCGCGCACAGCCTTTGGCAAACTGCGGTCGTTTTTTTGTGTTTGTTAGTGGCTGATTTTCATATCATTATATATATTCTCAACTTGTTCAACTGATAAACCAGTTAAATCAACCGTATCTTGAATTGACAATCCTTTGTTAAAACATTTTTTTGCAATTTCTATTTCTCTATCATTTCTCCCTTTTTTTTCTGCTTTGGTCATTTTACCCTTTTCATCTTGTCGCCTCAGTTCTGCATAAATATACGCTTCTAATTCTTCTTTTGTCCAATTATGACGCTCTGCGTCTTTGTATGCTTGCCTCAGACCTTCATCATTTACATCTGCGGGTATAACATCAAGATTTGGTGCATTTTTTATGAAATAAATCCATTTATCTATAAGCGTAATACAATCTTTTAATTCTTTTTTAAATTTGAGTAATTCAATAAAATTGTATTCAATACCGTTAAATGTACATTTTTGTGTCTTTACGTTTACGGTCCTGTGTCTGGTAATAAAATCGTCATCATCGTCAAAGAAATCAAAATCAAGAATACCGATAAAAATTACTTGATTTAATTTCGGGTAATCATCACCTTTATCAATTTGCGATGAATATTGTTTTGATGTATAATATTGAACGCGTTTATCAAAACCGTCCGGCTCTTCTACTTGCATTTCAATAATATACGAAATACGTCTTTCGTCAGTTACTCTTACATCAAGTATTGAACTTTTTAAGTCCTTAATTTCAGGTAATTGATACGGATTTTTTATCTCAATCTTGTTTATTTTTTTACCTTCCGGTAAATCAAGCACAGCATTAAGAAAGGAAATGAGAATCTCCTTTTTAGTCTCATTCCCGAAAATCTTGCGAAATGCTATATCGTTCTTTATATCAACAAACTTCATGATGTCCTTGTGTTATATTTAGTGTTTGTAAGAAAACGTGTAAATATTTGATTTTATGTAAATTATAGTCATTTTTTCAATCGAATGTTTTGTCATTTAGTAGTCATTCAATGGTCAAAAAGTAGTCATTCTGTTGTTTTTTAA
>DYSM01000368.1 GCA_020718265.1 Draconibacterium orientale
AATATTGAAAATCAATTTGATATAAAACTCATCTGAATTTTGCTTAAAGAGCTGATATTAAGCATTTTAATCAATATTTATCAAAAAAAACAATGTATTCATTTTTTAAAATCCGAGAAACAGCATTGTAAATCCGGCAATGAGTGCAACTATGGAATTGATGATTTTTGCTCGAATAAAACCTTTACGCGTTTCGGCAAGCAGCGGAATTGCGCCGTGTCCGTCCTGCACAATGGAGTTTGCCATCAACACACTCAAAGGAGCTAACCCGCTGACATACAAGCTCACAAAAATAATATGCGGACCCGATTCCGGAATCAAACCGACCAACACGGCTATGAGCAGCAAAATATATTTTATATCCTGATTTGCTTCAATCCAAGCGTGTAAATCGAAAAATGCATTCAGAAGGTGCAACACGAAAAATGCGCCAAATGTCCACAAAAAAATTCGGACAAAGTGTTTTTTAATGATATGCCCCCAAATGTGGTCATTCAAAAAATGGTTGGGACTTGCCAATGCAATCACAAAACCAACTACGGACGCACCGAGAAAAAACAGTTGCAACCAATGCGCCATTTCGCTGTTGTGAACATGTTCCGCGCCGGCAACTTCCGGGTGCCCGTGTGCATCGCCGAGAAATGTCAGCCCGGTAAAAAGCAGCAGAGAAGCCAAAATCACTGCACGTTGCCACGAAATATGCCGCAAATGTTTAAAGATTGAGTTTAGTTCAAATTTTTTATGCGCCAATTCCTCAGTGTGTATCACAATGTGCGAAGACATCGTGTCGAGCGTCGGATGTTTTTTTTGTATCATATTGACAATCAAGCCGGAAACAACTGCAATGACGAACAACAACACCGACAGCACGAGCATTTGTTTGGGCATAACGGACATCATAATAAACGCTTCATCGCCGGAAGATGCAATCAAATTCGCAATCAGCGCACCGAAACGCAAGGTGCCGTGAATATACATCGACACAACCGCGAACGAACCGATGCAACCCGGAATCATACCCAAAAGTATGGCAAAAATTATTTGCATAAACGGCTTACTCTGAAAGCGTTGCATAATTCGTCCGTGTTTCTGCAACGCCAAAAATTCCAACAAAGTCATCATAATCATTACAAAAACTGCAATGGTTACGGTTTGTTTAAGTATATCGAGTATCATCATAAATTCGAGTTTTTTAAAATCAAAATACTGTCCGTAACTGCCTCACGGATATGAAATTGCATAAGTAAGGTTGTATCATAATCAAACGTTCCGGAAATTTTTATCAGCGCATCGTTCGGCAAATTAAACTTAGTTTCGGCTTTCGGATGTATCACAACTGAGGCGTAATGCTCGTCGTGATTGCAATTTGCGCACACGTGCGTAACTGTTTCTGTCAGAATATATTGCGTGTCAGTTTCTGTTGTTTCTTTTTTGAAAAATCCTAAAATAGAAATCGGTTTACCGTCCAAAGCAGAGATTTCGGAATTGAAATCGGTTTTTGAATTAAAGCTAAATTTTTGTATATCAAAAACTTGTGTTGTTTTAGCATTTTTAAGCATTGCCCAAGTCAAATCAGCCGCAGCAAACTGCTTAACTTCTTTCGTGTAAGGCATCAAAATTAATACTGAAGCCACAATCGCCGCCAGCAAAATGAAAATGTGTTTTCGATTCATTGCTCAGTTTCGTTTTTGGGTTTAATTGTCTTAAAATGAAACACTTTCACACCCGGCGGCGGAACAGGGTCGTACCCGCTCGTGCCCCACGGATGACATTTTGACAGGCGGCGTACGCCAAGCCAAAATCCCTTCAAAATTCCGTGCTGCATAACCGCTTCCACCGCGTATTGCGAGCATGTGGGCACGTGGCGGCAGCTCGACGGCGTGAACGGCGAAATGAAATTCCGATAAAATTTTATCGGCAACACAAATAAAAATCGAATACTTTTGCGAAAAAGTGTTAAAAAAATGTCGGACATTTTTGAGATTTGGAAAAAAAATCCATTCAGGATTCAAATTGCAAAGGAAAGCAAAGATTTTCAATTTTACATAAAACTATTTCTTAAAAAATGTTTTTTATCTTTGTAGTATGGAAAAATTTCAATTTTTAACGTATCAAATCTCGGAACGCACAGCACAAATCACACTGAATCGTCCCGAAAAACGCAATGCGCTGAACTCGGAATTGGTTACCGAACTTACGAACGCATTTTCGTTGGCTGAAAGCGACGAAAGTGTTAAAATCGTGGTGTTGCGAGCAAACGGTGCCGCTTTTTGTGCCGGAGCGGATTTAGATTATTTGCAAAAACTGCAAACAAATTCGTTTGAAGATAATTTGGCCGATTCGCAAAATTTGGCTGCACTTTTCAAGAAAATTTACGAACTGAAAAAAGTTGTCGTTGCGCTGGTGCAAGGGCACGCATTGGCAGGCGGCGCGGGACTTGCAGCGGTTTGCGATTTCGTATTTTCGGTACCCGAAGCGAAGTTCGGATTTACCGAAGTCGGCATCGGATTTGTGCCTGCAATTGTGAGCATTTTCCTGCTGCGCAAAGCCGGCGAAGCACGCGCGAAGGAACTTTTATTGACCGGCAAACTAATTTCAGCCCTAGAAGCTGTGAATTACGGACTTGTAAATTTTGTTGTTTCTGCGGACACTATCGAAAAAGAAGTCGATGATTTTGCGTTAAAGCTCAGTAAATCTGCATCTTCCGAAGCATTAAGTTTAACTAAACAACTTATTTCAAAAATTCAGGATTTGGATTACGAAACCGCACTCGAATATGCCGCAGAACAAAATGCACACGCACGCGCTACAACCGACTGCCGGCGCGGGATTGCTGCATTTTTGAACAAAGAAAAAATTGAATGGTGAAAATCAGTTATCAATGAACAGTTATCAGTTATCAGTTATCAGT
>DYSM01000369.1 GCA_020718265.1 Draconibacterium orientale
TTTTCTTACAAACACGGCATGTTACATCACGCCGTCGGTCTGTGCCGCAAGAATCTCGCCTTGCGAATTAAACTGTAAATCAAAGTGTTCGTATTTTTGGAGCATTGCGGTATGTGTGCGAGGCGTTGTTTGGGAGGCAAATCAAAGCTGTCGCCTTGAGAATTATGTTGTCGGAACTGTTTTAAAGTTTGAATGTTTTTCGTAGTTTTGCGACATGAAACTATTTTTTTTTTAACAATGAAACAAATTTCACTTTTAGTAATCGCAATACTATTTTGCAGCAGTCCGATTTTCGCACAGGAAGAATATATGTATCAAAGTTCGGCAGACAGTTTGCGCCGTTACGAAAATAAGAGATACCATAACGCACTCACAATAACGCCTTTAACCTTTCCTGCCGGCAAACTGCCCAAAAACGTCATTCTCTTCATAGGCGATGGCATGGGTTTAGCGCAAGTATTTGCTGCTCAAACAGCTAACTTAGGTGCATTGAATATCACAAACTTACCCGTGAGCGGATTCTCCATGACACAATCGGCAAACGATTATATCACCGATTCGGCTGCCGGCGGAACGGCTCTTGCCTGCGGTAAAAAAACAAACAACGGAGCTATTGGCATAGACGAACACGGGAATGCTCTGAAGTCATTAGTTCATCTTTCCGAAAACAAAGGACTCAGTACAGGCATTGTCTGCACCTGCGCGCTCACACATGCCACGCCCGCTTCATTTGTGACGCATCAAAAATCGAGAAAAATGTACGAGCCTATTGCCGAAGATTTTTTAGATACGGATATTGATGTTTTTATCGGCGGTGGTTCCAATTATTTCATGAAACGTAAAGACGGCAAAAACTTGGTCGATTCGCTCAAAACCCGAAAATACGATGTTGTGTATAATATTCACGATATTCAAACCTCCCGCGCCGACAAATTGGTGGGTTTATTAGATACTGTCCATTTGCCGCGCGCCGAACATAGAAACGACATGTTGTCGAAGTCGGTAACCAAAGCAATAAAAATTCTTAAATACAACAAAACCGGTTTTTTTATGATGGTGGAAGGCTCGCAAATCGACTGGGGCGGACACGCCAACGACACGCATTACATCGTAAACGAAACGCTGGACATGGATAAAGCTGTTGGTGAGGCGCTTGAATTTGCCATGCGCGACGGAAATACGCTCATTATCGTAACGGCAGACCACGAAACCGGCGGCATGGCGTTGATGAAAGGAGACAGCGCGACCGGTAAAATTGAAGCCGCCTACACGCGGGACGACCACACAGGCTCGCCCGTTCCGGTGTTTGCTTACGGACCCGGTGCGGAGTTGTTTACGGGAATGTATCAAAACACCGAAATTTTCAACAAAATTGTAAACCTTTTACAATTAAAATCGAAATAAGATTTTGAGTTAAAACGGTTTGAACCATGTGCCCTGCACACGCATCACTTGCTCAATAACATCGCGCACGCAACCTTCGCTGCCGCGTTTGTCGGAGATGTAATGCGATACGCCGATGATTTCAGGACAGGCATCCGCCGGGCAAGTTGCCAAGCCCACGTGTTTCATGCACTCATAATCAGGCACATCGTCGCCCATGTACAGCACTTCGGACAGAGCAATATTCTGTTTTGTGCAAAAATCGTTCAAATCCGTGAGTTTAGATTTGGAAGCCAAATACACATCGGGCACGCCCAAGCGATTGAATCGAATACGCACCGATTGCGAGTCGCCACCCGTGATGATTGCGATTTTTAGACCGGCTTTTACGGCTTCGGCAACCGCGTAACCGTCTTTCACATTCATGCTGCGCAGCAATTCGCCTTGCGTGTCTAAGGTTATGAGGTCGGAAAAAACGCCGTCCACATCGAAGGCAAATGCCTTAATATCTTTGAGTTTCTCTTTAAAATTATCCATGTCGGGTTGATAGTTTTGCCAAATTTTGCGGCTCACAAAGTTATACAAATCCTGCATGTTTGGAAATTCGCGCAACAAATTTACATGTTTTTCCAATGTAGAAGTGTCGCCGCGCCTTGCAGGTCCGGTTTGTGCGCGTTTTGGCGTGAGTGCAAAGGCTTTACGCAACGTTTCGGTCAGTAAAGGTTTCAGAATATCAAACGAAAGATTTTGATTTTTTAAAGTTTGAAATGCGGCATCGTACATAAAATTAGAAAAATTTCCTGCCATCACAGCGGCAAGATGCACGTGCAGGCGTTGTTCCGAACTCAAAATTTGAACGTTTCGACTAAGCGATTTTGCAAATGTTTGAATCGTTGCCACGTTTTCGGCAGTGTCGGCTTCGATACAAATCGGTATTTCGGAAAAGTCTGTGTGAGTGTGTTTTGTGAATGTTTGAAGCGGATACAGCACGCCGATATTTGCGCTCAAAGTTTCGAGAACCGACATCGGGACGCTGCCGGCAGTATGTATTACGAGTTTGCCGGAAATTTTTTCTGCTAAAATAGAATTTTGCGCAAGTTCCGAAATGGCGTTATCGCTCACGGCAAGTAAAACGATGTCGGTGTTCGGACTCAAATTTTCATAATCGGAAACCGCTTCAGCCGATACATTTTGAGCAAGCCGGGCGGCATCTGCGGCATTGCGCCCGTAAATTTGCACAACACAATGTCCCGCGTTGTGCGATGCATGCGCAATGTGCCACGCCAAATTCCCTGTGCCGATGAGTGTTATTTTCATCCAAAATCAAAAAATCATTATCACACGATATTACTCTACAAAGATATTGATATTTTGTTGATATTCAATTGACTGATAAGCCTAAAAATTCCGATGCTTTAGATTTCAGACAACTTTTGCTCTTTTTGTACACTGCACAAGGGCAAAAAGCATTTACTTTTAAGGGTTTGTACACTGCACAAGGGCGAAATCCGTTTATTTTT